>DASSRF010000001.1:0-8343 GCA_035701945.1 Caldimonas sp.
CGGCGAGCGCGTGGTCGTCGGCGAGACGCTCGACGTGGTGCTCGAGCGCGTGCAGCGCCGCGGCGGCGGCGATCCCCGACTGGCGCATGCCGCCGCCGACCATCTTGCGCCAGCGGTGCGCGCGCGCGATGAAGTCGCGCGAGCCGACGATCACCGAGCCGAGCGGCGCGCCGAGCCCCTTCGAGAAGCAGACCGAGACGCTGTCGAACGGCGCTGCGATCGCGCGCGCGGTGGCGCGAGGCTCGCCGCCGAGCGCGACCGCGGCGTTGAACAGGCGCGCGCCGTCGAGATGCGTCGAAAGGCCGCGCCGCTTCGCGAGCGCGCACGCTTCGGCGAGGTACGCGATCGGCAGCGCCTTGCCGCCGATCGTGTTCTCGAGGCAGAGCAGCCGGCTCTTCGCGTAGTGCGCGTCGTCGGGCTTGATCGCGTCTTCGATCGCCGCGAGCGGCAGCGAGCCGTCGGCGGCGTGCTCGAGCGGCTGCGGCTGCACGCCGCCGAGCGCGGCGGCGCCGCCGCCTTCCCAGCGATACGTGTGCGCCATCTGGCCGACGATGTACTCGTCGCCGCGGCCGCAGTGGCTGAGGATCGAGACGAGGTTGCCTTGCGTGCCGCTGGCGACGAAGAGCGCAGCGTCCTTGCCGAGCAGCGCGGCGATCGTCTCCTGCAGGCGATTGACCGTCGGGTCGTCGCCGAAGACGTCGTCGCCGACCTCGGCGGCGGCCATCGCCGCGCGCATCGCCGCGGTCGGCCGCGTGACCGTGTCGCTGCGCAGATCGACAACGTCTGCATTCATCGCGTCGCCTCGAGAAAGTTCCGCAGGATCGCGTGGCCGTGCTCGGTGAGGATCGACTCCGGGTGGAACTGCACGCCCTCGAGCGGCGTCTTCGTCGCCGCGAGCTCGCGGTGGCGAACGCCCATGATCTCGCCGTCGCTCGCCGTCGCCGTGACGTCGAGCACCCGCGGCAACGAGTCCTGCTCGATCGCGAGCGAGTGGTAGCGGATCACCGAGAAGCGCTCGGGAAGCGACGCGTAGACGCCGCGGCCGTCGTTGCGGATCTCGTCGGCCTTGCCGTGCATCAGCCGCGCAGCGCGGACGACCTTGCCGCCGAGCGCGGCGCCGATCGCCTGGTGGCCGAGGCAGACGCCGAGGATCGGCAGCTTGCCCGCGAACGCGCCGATCGCGTCGACGCAGACGCCGGCTTCGGCCGGCGTGCACGGCCCCGGCGAGAGGACGAGCGCGTCGGGCGCGAGCGCGGCGATGCCGGCGACGTCGATCTCGTCGTTGCGAAACGTTCGCACGTCCTCGCCGAGCTCGCCGAAGTACTGGACGAGGTTGAACGTGAAGCTGTCGTAGTTGTCGATGACGAGGAGCATGGCGACTCCGTTCAGACGATGGCGGCGCCGCCCGCGTGCGAGCGGCAGCGGCGCGCGACGGCGCTGCCGAGCTCGACGAGCGCGGCGATGTCGCCGCTGCGGAGCTGGCCGGATTCGAAGCGAACCTGCACGTCGCGACCGACCCGGATCGAAACCTGCTCCGGCCCCCAGCCACGCAACGCGTTGCGAACGTCGTGACCGAGCGCAGCAGCGGCGACGCCGTCGTCGAGGCCGTCGCCTTCGTCAGACTCAAGACGCCAGCCGTGCTCGGCGGCCGCGGCCGCGGCGCGCAGCGCGGCGCGCGTTTCGCGCAGCGCCGCCCGACGGCGGCCGAGCGCGACGGCGAACGCGCCCGCGAATGCGGCGACGACGAGCGCGAACGCGATCACCGGCGTCATCGCATTGCGTCCTTCACTTCAGAAGCCCTCCTCGACGAGCTCGGCGGCGCGCAGCAGCGCGCGCGCCTTCGCCTCGGTCTCCTTCCACTCGAGCTCGGGGACCGAGTCGGCGACGATCCCCGCCGCCGCCTGCACGTGCAGCTCGCCGTCCTTGACGATGCCGGTGCGGATCGCGATCGCGACGTCCATGTCGCCGGCGTAGCTGAGGTAGCCGCAGGCGCCTCCGTAGACGCCCCGCTTGACGGGCTCGAGCTCGTCGATCAGCTCCATCGCGCGGATCTTCGGCGCGCCGGTGAGCGTCCCGGCCGGGAACGTCGCCTTCAGGACGTCGAGGTTCGTCATGCCGTCGCGCAGGGTGCCCTCGACGTTGCTGACGATGTGCATGACGTGCGAGTACCGCTCGATCGCGAACGCCTCGGTGACGCGGACGCTGCCCGTCTTCGCGATCCGGCCGATGTCGTTCCTCGCCAGGTCGATCAGCATCAGGTGCTCGGCGCGCTCCTTCGGGTCGTCCTTCAGCTCGGCCTCGAGCGCGCGGTCGAGCTCGGGCGTCGCGCCGCGCGGCCGCGTGCCGGCGAGCGGACGGATCGTCACCTTGTCGCCGTCGGTCGCGTGCTCGCGCCGCACCAGGATCTCGGGCGACGCGCCGACGACGTGAAAGTCGCCGAAGTCGTAGAAGTACATGTAGGGCGAAGGATTGAGCGAGCGCAGCGCCCGATACAGGCTCAGCGGCGAGCCCGCGTAGCGCTTCGTCATGCGCTGGCCGACCTGCACCTGCATCAGGTCGCCCGCTGCGATGTAGTCCTTCGCCTTCTCGACGGCGGCGAGGAAGTCGGCCTTGGCGAAGTCGCGCCGCACCGGCTCGGCGGCGACGCGCTCGACCGCGGGAGCGCGCACGTTCGCGCGCAGGCGATCGGTGAGCGCGAGCAGCCGCCGCCTCGCGGTCGCGAACGCCTCGGGAACGCCCGGGTCGGCGTAGACGATCAGGTAGAGCCGCCCCGACAGATTGTCGATGACCGCGACCTCCTCGCACTGCACGAGCAGCACGTCGGGCGTGCCGATCGGATCGGCGAGCTTTTGCGCATGCTTCGATGCCGCGAGGCGCGGCTCGATGTAGCGGATCGCGTCGTAGCCGAAGTAGCCGGCGAGGCCGCCGCAGAAGCGCGGCAGCCCGGGCCGGAGCGCGACGCGGAAGCGCTTCTGGTAGGCGGCGACGAAGTCGATCGGGTTGCCGTCGTCGCTCTCGACGACGCGGCCGTCGCTGACGACCTCGGTGCGAAAGCCGCTCGATCGCAGCAGCGTCCTCGCCGGCAGGCCGATGAACGAATAGCGGCCGAAGCGCTCGCCGCCGACGACCGACTCGAGCAGGAAGCTGTTGCGGCCGGCAACGCCGTCTTCGCCGCACGCGAGCTTCAGGTAGAGCGAGAGCGGCGTCTCGAGGTCGGCGAACGCCTCGGCGATCAGCGGGATGCGGTTGTATCCCTGCAGCGCGAGGCTCTGGAATTCGAGTTCGGTCATGGAAGGTCGCCGTCGAGGGTCGGGCTGCGGAGGGTGCGCGACCGTTCTCGGGAGGTCCGGCGCTTTGCCGGTGCGGGACGCGCGCTGCGCGCGCGAGGCGCGATCAGCGGCGCGACGAAAGCCGGCAGCGACGCCAGGGCCATGCTCCCCGGTCGTGCGACCTGGCGGCGAGCGTGCGGGACGGGACCATCGCAAAAGTGTAGCAGCGGGCGACCGTGTTTCCCCGGCCGACCTGTCATCCTGAGCGAAGTGAAGGATCTCTGCCGATGGATCCTGCGCTGCGCTCGGATGACGGCCGCGGCTCAGCGCGACGTGACCGGGATGCCGCGGAACTGCCCCGCGACCGCCGCGCCGCTCGGCCGCGGATAGCGCTCCGGGTCGAAGCGGCTCAGCAGCTCGCGCTCGCGAGCCCGCGCGATCGTCAGGCTCGCGAGCTTGACGTGGCCATAGCCGCGGATCGACCCCGGCACGTTGGCGATCGCGACCGCGACCGCGTGCCGCTCTGCGGTCAGCTTGGCGAGCAGCTCGTCGACGCGCGCCTCGTACTCCGCGATCAGCTGCCGCTCGAGGCGACGCTCGTCGGTGCGCCCGAACGGATCGAGCGCGCTGCCGCGCAACCGCCTGGCGCGCGCGAGCACGTGCAGCACCGGCCACATCCAGCCGCCGAGGCGGATCTTGCGCGGCGCCTTCGCCGTCGTGCCCGTTCGCTTCGGCTTCACGAGCGCAGGCGGCGCCATGTAGAACTCGATCGCCGGATCGCCCTCGAACTGCTCGTCGAGGCGGCGGCGGAACTCGCCGTCGGTGTAGAGGCGGGCGACCTCGTACTCGTCCTTGTACGCCATGAGCCTGCGCAGCTGCTCGGCGACGGCGCGCGTCAGCGGCAGCGACGCACCAGCGCCGACGAGTGCCTCCTCGCGTTCCCGCACCCTCGCGACCACGCGCCGATAGCGCTCGGCGTAGCGCGCGTCCTGGTAGTCGACGAGGAAATGCGCCGAACGCTCGATGAGCGCGTCGAGCGGCTCGACGACTTCGTTCGTCGTCGCCGGCTCGTGCAGCAGCTCGCGCGCCGCTCCCGGGTCGGCAGCGGCGAGACGGCCGAGCGAGAACGCCGCCTTGTTGGCATCGACCGCGACGCCGTTCAGCTCGATCGCGCGCAGCATCGCCGCGAGCCCGACCGGCACCAGGCCGCGCTGCCATGCGTAGCCGAGCGCGACGATGTTGGCGACGATCGTGTCGCCGACGAACTCCTGCGCGAGGCGCTGCGCGTCCATCGTCTCGACGCGGTCGGCGCCCGCGGCGAACTCGATCTTGGCGAGCAGCGCCTCGATGCGCAGATCCGCATCGGGATTCGAGATCGACTCGGCGACGGGAATCTCGTGGCGGTTGGCGAGGACGCGAGTGCGGCCGCGGCGCACCGTCTGCAGCGCGTCCGCCGACGCGGCGACGACGACGTCGCACGCGAGCACGGCGTCGGCCTGCTGGGCGTCGATGCGGACCTGGTTGAGCGCCGCCTTGTCCCTGGCGAGGCGGACGAACGAGAGCACCGAGCCGCCCTTCTGCGCGAAGCCCATGAAGTCGAGCACGCTCGCCGAGCTCGCCTCGAGGTGCGCGGCCATCGCGATCAGCGCGCCGACGGTGACGACGCCGGTGCCGCCGACGCCGGTGACGAGGAGGTCGTACGGCCCGGTCCAGACGTGCGGCGCCGGCAGCGGCAACCGTTCGACGAGCGCCGCGAAGCGCTCGGCGGCCGGACCCGCGAGCGCGCCCGGGCGCTTCTTCAGGCGGCCGCCGACGACGCCGACGAAGCTCGGGCAGAAGCCCTTCGCGCACGAATAGTCCTTGTTGCAGCTCGACTGGTCGATCGCGCGCTTGCGGCCGAGCGGCGTCTCGAGCGGCAGCACGGCGACGCAGTTGGACTGCACCGAGCAGTCGCCGCAGCCTTCGCAGACGCGGTCGTTGATGAAGAGCCGGCGCGCCGGGTCGACGAGCTCGCCCTTCTTCCTGCGCCTGCGCTTCTCGGCGGCGCACGTCTGCTCGTAGATCAGCACCGTCACGCCGGGCAGCTCGCGCAACCGCCGCTGCACCGCGTCGAGCTCGGCGCGGTCGTGGAACTCGGTGCCGGCGGGAAACCTCGCGCGGATCGCGTCGTACTTGGCGATGTCGTCGGAGAGCACGACGACCTTGGTCGCGCCTTCGGCCTCGACCTGGCGCGCGATCGCGTCGACGCTGATCGTGCCGTCGACCGGCTGGCCGCCGGTCATCGCGACGGCGTCGTTGAAGAGGATCTTGTAGGTGATGTTCGAGCCGCTCGCGATCGCCTGGCGGATCGCGAGGTAGCCCGAGTGGTAGTAGGTGCCGTCGCCGAGGTTCTGGAAGACATGCGGCACCTTCGTGAACATCGCGTGCGAGATCCAGTCGACGCCCTCGCCGCCCATCTGGATCAGGCCTTCGGTGTCGCGGTCCATCCACGACGCCATGAAGTGGCAGCCGATCCCGGCCTGCGCGCGCGAGCCTTCGGGCACCTTGGTCGACGTGTTGTGCGGGCAGCCGGCGCAGAAGTACGGCACGCGCTTCACCGCATCGCCTTCGTTGGCGAGCAGCTCGGGGACCGTGAAGTCGCGAACGAGATGGCGGCGGTCGAGCGCGGGAAAGCGATTCGCGAGCCACGCGGCGACGATCTCGATCAGGCGCGAAGGCCTGAGCTCGCCGAGCTCGGAGACGAGCGGCCTGCCCTCGGCGTCGCGCTTGCCGACCACCTTCGGCCGCACGGCGCGGTTGTAGAAGAGGTCGCGCAGCTGCTGCTCGACGAGCCCGGCCTTCTCCTCGACGACGAGGATCTCGTCGAGGCCTTCGGCGAACGCTTCGAGCCGGGTCGGCTCGACCGGGTACGCGAGGCCGACCTTGTGGATGCGGACGCCGGCGTCGGCGAGCGCGGCGAGCGGGATGTCGAGGCGACGAAAGACCTCGAGCAGGTCGAAGTGCGCCTTGCCGCAGGTGACGATGCCCACGCTCGCACGCGCCGCCGTGACGACGTCGCGGTCGATCGCGTTGACCTTCGCGAACGCGCGCACCGCGTCGAGCTTCGCGAGCAGACGCGCCTCGATCTTCAGCGACGGCAGGTCGGGCCAGCGGTAATGCAGCCCGTCGGCGGGCGGAACGAAGCCGGTCGCGCGCAGGACATCGTCGCCGCTCTGCCACGCAGCGACACGCGCGTTCGTCTCGTCGAGATCGACGGTCGAGCCGCTCTCGACGACTTCGGAGAGCGCGGTGAAGCCGACCCAGTTGCCCGAGAAGCGCGACAGCGCCCAGCCGTAGAGGCCGAACTCGAGGTACTCGGCGACGTTCGCCGGCGCGAGCACCGGCATGTGCCACGACTGCATCGCCTGGTCGCTCTGGTGCGGCATCGACGACGAGACGCAGCCGTGGTCGTCGCCGGCGACGACGAGGACGCCGCCGTGCGGCGATGCGCCGTACGCGTTGCCGTGCTTGAGCGCGTCGCCGGCGCGGTCGACGCCCGGGCCCTTGCCGTACCACATCGCGAAGACGCCGTCGGCGGTGCGCTCGGGGTCCGACTCGACGCGCTGCGTGCCGAGCACCGCGGTCGCGCCGAGCTCCTCGTTGATCGCGGGAAGGAAGCGCACGCCGGCAGCGTCGAGCAGACGCGACGCCTTCCACGCCTGCTGGTCGACCATGCCGAGCGGCGATCCGCGGTAGCCGCTCAGGAAGCCGCGCGATGCGATGCCGGCGGCGACGTCGCGCGCGCGCTGCATCAGCAGCAGCCGCACGAGCGCCTGCGTGCCGGTGAGAAAGACGGTTCCGGCGCTCGCGCCGAGGTTGTCGGCGAGCGCGTAGTCGGGGCGGGCGAGCGAGGCTGGCATGGCAGGCCTCCAGCGGGATTCGGAAAAGGTGCAATCTAGCTGAGGCGGCCGAGAATTTGCTTCTCTTTGCACCTGTGGAAAAGCGATTTGCAGAATAATCTTCTGCTGAAAACCTCATCGCGACATGTACGTTCTCGACGACAAGGACCGGGCGCTGCTCGCCGAGCTGCAGCGCGACTCGCGCCAGACGGTGCAGCAGCTCGCCGCCGCGGTGGGCCTCAGCGCGACGCCGTGCTGGAAGCGCGTCAAGGAGATGGAAGCCGCCGGCGTCATCCGCGGCTACGGCGCCGCGATCGACCGCGAGCGCGTCGGCCTTGCGCTCGCCGTCATCGCCGAGGTCAACCTGACGCAGCACACCGAGCACACGGTGCGCGAGTTCGAGCGCGCGGTCGCCGCGTGCCCGCAGATCGTCAGCTGCTACAGCACGACCGGCGCCGCCGACTACAGCATCATGGTTCTCGTCGACGACATCAAGACGTACGAGGCGTTCCTCCACGACGTCGCGTTCAAGCTGCCGGGAGTGACGCACATCCGCTCGAGCGTCGTCCTGAAGGAGGTGAAGGCGAACGCCGGCGTGCCGATCGTCCGCGGCGCGCGAAGCGAGCGCGCGCCGGCGACGAAGCGCGTCAGGGCTTCACGAACCTGAGGACGAACTCGTCCTTGGGGTGCGGCGGATCCTGGCTGTCGCGCGGGTCGTTCGGGTTGCGCAGGAAGGCGGCCTCGGCTGCGAGGCGGAAGCCCGCCGCCTCGACCTCGCGCCTGACGAGCGCTTCCTCGACGCGGTGCAGCGTCCCCGATTCCGAGATGCCGGTGCCCGCACGGCCCGAGTGGTCGGCGATCACGTACGAGCCGCCGGGCTTGAGCGCTGCGAACACCGCAGCGTTCAGGCGCGCGCGGTCGACGCCGAGATGGCCCATGTCGTGGTAGTTGAACATCAGCGTGACGAGATCGAGCTTGCCGGCGGCGTCGGGCGGCGGCGCGCTCTCGAACGGCCGCACGACCGACGTGACGTCGGCGGCGACCGGCTTTTGCAGCCGCGCCGCGAGCGCCGGCGACGGCGGCCGCGGCGTCTGCGCGTAGACGCGGCCGCCGGGCGCGACTGCGCGCGCGAGCAGCTCGGTCGTGTAGCCGCCGCCGGCGCTGACGTCGAGCACCGTCATCCCCGGCTGTACGCC
>DASSRF010000002.1:0-14430 GCA_035701945.1 Caldimonas sp.
CACGTCCTTCAGCGGCGTGCCGAGTCCGGGGAGCGGCGTCGTCCCGATCACCTCGACCTTGCCGAGCTCGATCGCTTCGGCGGGGTTGTCCGCGGCCCGTCCGGCGTGGCAGCCGATCGAGAGGCACGTGCCGAGCGCGACGCGGACGAATCGGTGCACGTCGGGGCGCGCCGCGGCTGCTCTGCTGCTACTCCGGCCAGTCGAGGCTGCCGACTGCCTTCGGGTACGTGACCACGCCCCACGGCAGCGACTGCAGCGGCACGCGCTGCACCGTCGCGAGCGTCTTCGCATCGAGCACGATCACCTCGTTCGAGCGGCCGCAGGCGACCAGGATCCGCGCATCGTCGGGCGTGAACGTGAAGTGCCAGCACCGGTCGCCGATCGGGGCTTCGGCGATCGGCTCCCAGGTCTTCGCGTCGAACACCTGCAGCAGCTTGCTCTTGGCCGCTGCGACGAACAGCCGATCGCCGCTGCGGTCGAACGAGATCCCGTACGGCGATTGACCCGTGGTCACGCTCCTCACCACGTCGTACTTCGCGTCGAGCACGACGAACGCGTTCGCGAACTCGAGCGTCGCGACGTAGTGCTGGCCGTCGGGCGACCGCTTGATGCCGCGCGGCCGCTCGCCGTACCGCTTCAGATCGACCGTCTTGACGAGCTTGCCGCTGGCGATGTCGTGCACGCTGATCGTGTTGTCGCGCTCGTTCGTCAGCAGCAGCCGCTTGCCGTCGGCGGAGAACTCGATGCCCTCGGTCTCGAGCCCGGCCTTCAGCGAGCGCACGACCTTGCCGGCGGCGAGATCCACGACCGCGATGTGCGCCGGCTCGTCATCGTCGTCGTCCTTGCGACCGGCTGCGGCGCCGCGCTTCGGCGGCGGGCCGCCTTCGGACGACGGCTCGTACGACACGAACGCCGTCATCCCGCGCACGCGGACGAACTCGGGGTTCTTGCCGATCCTGACCTGACGCACGAGCTTGCCGGTCGATCGATCCAGGATCTCGATGTTCCCGTTCTTGCGCGTGGCGACGACGATCCAGCGCCCGTCCGCCGTGACGCCGAGGCCGCGCGGTTCCTCGCCGCGCAGATCGACTGTCTCCGCGACCTCGAGCGTTTCGAGATCGATCAGCGCCAACCCGCCGCCCTGGTTGCTGACGTAAGCGCGGCCCGCGCCGGCGGCGGCCGCTGCGGCGGGCGCAAGCACGGCCACGACCGCGGCGAGCCAGCGAGTGCGTGAGCGAACCGATGGCGAACTGGGCATCGCAAGTTCCTTTGGCGAGTCGATCCTGACGTGCGATTAGACAACGCCGGTGCGTCTCGCATTGCGGCACGGCCTGCGGAGAGGCGACAGCGCCTGACGCACGCGCCGAGCGCCTGAGCCTCCGGTGATTCCCGGATGCCAGCGGAACGCGACTGCCGTCGAATCGGTTGCCCCGGGACGTCTCGGGAGGAGAACACGATGATCAGTTTCGCTCTTCGGATCCGCGCGGCGGCGGCGCTCACGGCAGCGCTCGTCGTCGCCGGCAACGCGCAAAGCGCGCCGCCGCCGTTCAATTTCGAGATCCGCACGTTGTCCAACCGCGCCGACCTGATCAGCGACGGCGACGCGCTCGTCGAGGTGAAGGCGCCGCAGAACGTGCCGCTGCAGAAGGTCACGTTCACGCTCAACGGCAACGACGTCGCTTCGGCGTTCGCGCTCGACGAGGCGTCGCGGACGTTCCGCGGCGTGCTGACCGGACTGCAGAACGGCGCCAACGACTTCGTCGTCGGCTCGAACGGGCAGGGCAAGGGCCGGCCGGGGGCGGCGCTCACGATCACCAACCACCCGCGCGGCGGCCCGATCCTGCTCGGCTCGCAGACGCAGCCGTGGATCTGCGCGACGCCGGCGCCGGTCGCGGCGTCGGGCGTCACGCCGGCGTCGAACGCGAGCGGGCTGACGACGACCGCGGTCGATGCGCAATGCAACATCGCGACCGAGTTCAAGCTCTTCTACCGGACGACGACCGCCGGCTGCTCGACGGCTCTGCCCGACCCGAGCCCGCCCGCGGCACCGCCGGCCAACAACTGCTTCAAGCCGTACACGCCAGGCACGACGCCGGCCGACCTCGCGACGACGACGACGACCAACGGCGTCACCGTGCCGTACATCGTTCGCGTCGAGCGCGGCACGATGAACCGCGGCATCTACGACATCGCGGTCCTGTTCGACCCGTCCAAGCCGTGGACCGCGCTCGCGCCGCAGCCGCAGTGGAACGGCAAGGCGCTCTACAGCTTCGGCGCGTCGACCGGCCAGCCGCGCCTGCAGTTCCGCACCGAGCAGAACTGGGCCGACAACACGGCGCTCTCGCGCGGCTTCATGGTCATCGACAACAGCATGACCGACTCGCTCTACAACTCGAACCGCGTCCTCGTCGCCGAGACGGTGATGATGATGAAGGAGCACATCGTCGACACCTACGGCGAGCTCAAGTACCTGATGGGCAACGGCTGCTCGGGCGGGTCGATCCAGCAGAACACGGTCTCGTCGATCTACCCCGGGCTGCTCGACGGCATCCAGCCGAGCTGCGACTTCGCCGACTCGATCACGACCGGCCTCGAGGTCGTCGACTGCGTGCTGCTCGTCAACGCCTACCAGACCCCCGAGTGGCTCGCGCTGCAGGCCGGGCTGACGCAGGCCCAGATCAACGCCAAGAAGACGGCGATCAACGGCCACCTCGACCAGCTCGGCTGCCAGTCGTGGAACAACTCGTTCGGCTTCATCAACAAGCCGGGCAACTACGTGCCGCTGCTGGTCGTCGACCAGAGCACCGGCGCGCTGGCACCGACGGGAGCCTCGCGCAACAACTGCCTGCTGCCGGCGTCGCAGGTCTACGACCCGGCGACCAATCCGAACGGCACGCGCTGCGGCCAGCCCGACCTTTCGGTGGCGGTCTGGGGAACGACGGCGAACACCGCTGCGGGCGTTCCGGCCGGAGCCGTGCGCGCAGTGCAGCCGTTCGACAACATCGGCATCCAGTACGGCCTGAAGGCGCTGCTCGCCGGGACGATCTCGCCCGAAGAGTTCGTCACGCTCAACGAGCAGATGGGCGGCATCGACGCCGACTCGAACCGGACGACGACGCGCACCGCCGCCGACCCGGCAGCGCTCGACATCGCGTACCGCAGCGGCCTCGTCGGCAGCGGCAAGCAGCTCGGCAAGGTCGCGATCATCGACTGGCGGGGCTACGACGAGCAGGGCATCCACTACATCTGGCGCAGCTTCTCCGAGCGCGCGCGCATCGACGCCGCCTACGGCGACCACGCCAACCAGGTGATGTGGCGCTTCGGCACCGGCCTCACGCCGCCGCTCGCGTCGCAGATCATGCAGACGTCGCTGACGGTGATGGACAGCTGGCTGACGACGCTGATGAGCAACGCACCGAAGGCGTCGCTCAACGACGAGCACAGCCACGACCAGGTCGTCGCGGCGAAGCCGGCGACCGCGTTCGACTTCTGCTACCTGACGAGCGACACGACGTTCTCGAACAAGATCACCGACTTCGCGACGTGCGACACCGACCCGCGCCTGAAGCCGAATGCTTCGCCGCGGCAGGTCGCCGGCGGGCCGCTCGCCGAGAACATCCTCAAGTGCCAGCTGAAGCCGCTCGTCTTCACCGACTACACCGGCATCACGTTCACCGCCGGGCAGCAAGCGCGCCTGAACACGCTGTTCCCGAACGGCGTCTGCGACTGGACGAAGCCCGGCGTCAGCCAGCAGGATCCGGCGTCGCCGCTGACGTACGCGGCGGGCCCGGGAGGCGCGGCGCTGCCGCCGGCGCCGACCTCGGTGCCGATCTGATCACCGCCGACGAACGAAGGC
This sequence comes from Caldimonas sp., assembly GCA_035701945.1. GTDB lineage: Bacteria > Pseudomonadota > Gammaproteobacteria > Burkholderiales > Burkholderiaceae_C > Schlegelella_A. The sequence continues at coordinate 3,857 of DASSRF010000002.1, forward strand.
CCCGCGCTGCGGGGCCTTTTCTTTGTCGACGCGCTGTCGATCAGCCGCGTGCGGCGCGGTACGGATCGGGATAGACGAGCGCGCGCAGCCCCGCGCGGTCGAACGGTTGCCACTCGCCTTCGGGCTGCGCCAGCCGGTCGGCGATCGCGTACAGCACCGCGGGATGCGCACCGAGGCCGCAATGGCTGCCGTCGACCTCGATGTTCTCGCTCGTCGGAGTCCTGGGCTCGACGCTGCATTGCCAGGCGACGACGCCGTCGCTGCGGCTGAAGATCGCGGTCGTCGGCACCGGCGGGACCGCCGGATCCGGCAGCTCCAGCTGCGGATCGTCGACGCTCTGCCCGCTCGCGAGCTCGTAGATGCGCCAGGCGTTGGTCGAGCGCGGATGGCCGTGGATCGGCGAGCCGAGCATGATGCACGTGCGCACCATGTCGGGCAGCTCGGCGGCGATGTCGCGGGCGTAGACGCCGCCGAGGCTCCAGCCGATCAGGCTGACCTTGCGGCCGGTCTCCTCATGGAGCTCGCGCACTGCGGCGAGCATCTTGTCGCGCAGGCCGACCTTGAGGCCCATGTTGCGGCCGAGGCCCCAGCCGCGCGCGTCGTAGCCGCGGCCGTTGAGATACGAGCGCAGCAGCTTGGTCGAAACGTCGCTCGCGATCAGTCCCGGCAGGACGAGAACCGGATGGCCGTCACCGCGCGGCGCGCGCTGCAGGAGCGGCATCAGCGCGAGCGACGCCGACAGCTCGCCGAACGCGCGCAGCTCCATCCACTGGAGGAGGCGCGAAGGCGGACGATGAAAAGTTCGGGTGTGGTTGGGATTCAGGGTGGCAGTGGCTGCGGTCATGAGAGCGAACGGATGTCTTGAATCCGATCAGTGTCTCGTGCCGCGCGCTCGCCGGCCATCGGCGCGGGGGCGGAAGTCGTGTAGCAGTTGTCCGACATCACGACTCGGCCCGAATCAGACGCCATGCTGTCTCCCTTGCGACACACACGCACCGACGTTGTCGATTGGCGCGCCCGGCAGGGATCGAACCTGCAACCCCTGCCTTCGGAGGGCAGTACTCTATCCATTGAGCTACGGGCGCAAGCGCGTTCGCAGTCTACCAGCGCGGTCGCGCGCAGCGGGTCGCGCAGACCGGCGCCCCTATAATTTCGGGTTCGACGCGAATCGGCTCTCTTGCGGCGCATGCCGTCTCGTCGCGTCGTCGACTTCCTTCGAGGACCGGATGAGCGCAGTGCACGAACCCGAAGAACTGGACGGCCCGCACGAAGGCCCGATCAAGACTCCCAAGCAGCTGATCCTCACTGTTCTCTTCGCCTTCCTGGTGCCGATCTTCGGGATCGTGCTGCTCGTCATGTTCGTGACCGCGGACAAGCGGCCTTCGGCGGGCAGCAGCGCGATGACGCCGGAGGCGATCGCAGAGCGGATCCGGCCGGTCGGCGTCGTCGAGATCAAGGACGCGTCCGACGTCGCGTCGATGAAGACCGGCGAGCAGGTGTTCGCGGCGCAGTGCACCGCGTGCCATGCGACCGGCGCGCTCGGCGCGCCCAAGCTCGGCGACGTCGCCGCGTGGGCGCCGCGAATCAAGACGGGCTTCGACGCGCTGCTGCACTCGGCGCTCGCCGGCAAGGGCCAGATGCCGCCGCAAGGGGGCGGCGACTTCAGCGACTTCGAGATCGCGCGCGCCGTCGTCTACATGACGAGCAAGGCGGGGGGCAACTTCCCCGAGCCGGCGCCGCCGGCGACGCCGCCGGGCGGTGCCGCGGCGACGACGACGACCGCAGCGACCGCGGGCGCAGCGCCTGCAGCGCAGGCCATGGCCGGGACGGCGACGACCGCCGGAATGCCCAAGGCCGACGCCAACGCCGGCCGGCCCGAAGCGACCGCGACCGCGGCGCTCAACGCGCAGGTGCGCGAGGCGACGCCGAACGCCACGCCCGCGCCCGGGTCGACGCAAGGTGCGACGACGACGGCAGCCGCAGCGGCGAACACGGCGACGACTTCGGGACCGCCCGCGCTGTTCAACCAGGTCTGTAGTGCGTGTCACGCGACCGGCGTCGCCGGCGCGCCGAAGGTCGGCGACAAGGCTGCCTGGGCGCCGCGCGCCGCGCAAGGCATCGATGCGCTCACCGCGAGCGCGATCAAGGGCAAGGGTGCGATGCCGCCCAAGGGCGGGTCGAGCGCGAGCGACGCCGACATCAAGGCCGTCGTCACCTACATGGTGAACGCGTCGAAGTAGCAGCTCGCGCGCTGCAAGGAAAAGGGCCGCGGCCGCTTTTCTTTTGCAGAACTGCTACGCGTGCGCGGCGGCCGGGCTCAGGCGAACGCCGAAGCGCTCGACGAGCGCATCGAACGCGATCTCGCGCGGCCGCCAGGTGCCGCGCTCGACGACGTCGCTCGCGGCTTGCATGTCGAGCGTGTGGACGATGCCGATGCCGAGATCGCAGACGAGAAAGAGCCTGCCGCTCTCGTCGACGAGCGCCTCGCCGGCGAACGCGGCGGGCAGTCCGGTGTGGCTGGTGACGACGACCGACGACGTCGGATCGGGCTGCAGCCGCCAGACCCAGGGCGCCGCCTCGAGCTCGACGTAGACGCGCTGCGGGCCGTTCTGGAAGAACCACGCGCCATCGGCGTCGGCGGCGTAGTTGCGGCCGATGAACTCGCGCAGCTTGACGTGGTCGATGCGGCTGCCCTTGACGCGCGGGAACGGTCCCGCGGCCTGGATGCGCGCGTCGCGCATGTACCAGTCGCCGCGCGCGTCGAGCGCGAGCCAGCCGTAGCAGTGCGGCACGTTGGGCCATTTCCTGAGCGCGGCGGCGACGATCTCGTCCATCGGCCGCGATTCTGAGCGCTCAGCCGAGGCGCTCCGCGAGCCACCCTGCGACCGCCTCGGGAAACCGGCGCAGGTGGCCTGGCCATGGCCCGCCGGCAAAGCCGACGTGGCCGCCGTGCGCGGGCTGCCACAGCGTCACGCACGGGCCGACCTCGCCCGGCCGCGGCAGCGCCGACGCCGGCAGGAACGGATCGTTGCGTGCATTGAGCACGAGCGCGGGAACGCGGATGCGCGCGAGCCGGTCCTTCGCCGAGCTGCGCGCGTAGTAGTCGTCGGCATCGGCGAAGCCGTGCAGCGGGCTCGTGAAGACGTCGTCGAAATCGCGCAGGTCGCGCGCGCGGCGCAGCGCCTTGGCGTCGAACAGGCCCGGGTGCTGGCGCAGCTTCGCGAGCGCCTTCTTCTTCATCGTGCGCAGGAACATCCGCGTGTAGACGTGGCGGCCGAAGCCGCGGCCGATCGCACGGCCGCCGGCGGCGAGGTCGAGCGGCGCCGACACCGCGGCGATCGCACGGACGCGTTCGCCCGCCGCTTCGCCCGCTTCCTCGGCGAAGCGCAGGAGCGCGTTGCCGCCGAGCGAGATGCCGACGGCGACGATCGGGCCGCGGTGCAAGGCGCGGAATCGCTCGAGCATCCACGCGACCTCTTCGTGGTCGCCCGAGTGGTACGCGCGCGGCGCGAGGTTGAGCTCGCCCGAGCAGCCGCGAAAGTGCGGCACCGCGTAGCGCCAGCCGCGCCGGCGCGCATCGGCGGCGAACGCTTCGGCGTAGTGGCTGCGCGACGAGCCCTCGAGGCCATGGAAGAGCACGAGCAGCGGCGCCGACGCGTCGTCGCCGAGCCAGTCGACGTCGACGAAGTCGCGGTCGGGAGTCGACCAGCGCTCGCGCTGGAAGCGCGGGCGCTCGCCGTCGAAGCGGCGACTGAAGAAGACCGGCCAGATCGTCTGGGCATGGCCGCCCGGGAGCCACCGCGGAGCGCGGAAGTCGTGCATCGACGGCGACGGCTCGTCGTCAGTGCAGCGTCGACGCCGGCTCGGCCGCGTCCTGCACCTCGGCGGCGGTGCCGGGGCTCGCGTGGTGCGCGACGAGCTTCCAGCCGTCGGCCGACTTCAGGTAGACGTTGGTCGCGACGACCCAGGCGAACTGCTCGCCCTTGGCGGTGCGCACGCGGATCCGCTCGAGCACGCTGTGCACCGCGCTCGAATGCGATTCGAGCCGACGCACCCGATGCGGCTCGGCATCGATCGCGCCGTTGCCGAAGATCGCCTCGAACGAAGCGCGGATCGCCGCAGTGCCGACGAGGCGCGTGCCGCCGGGGTGGATGCAGCAGATCTCGTCGTCGTCGGACCACAGTGCCATCAGGCCGTCGAGGTCGCCGCGGCGCATCGCTTCGTAGAGCGCGACCTCGATGTCGTCGGCGGATGCGGGAGTGGGTGCGGGTGGCTTCGGTCGCGCCATGGAGTTGTTCGGTTAACCTTCCGGCGCTGGAATTGTAGAAAGGCACTCAGCGCTCCCGCCGATGGTCAAAGCCGCCGCCGACTGGTCCGAGCGCAGCCACGACTTGTCGCGCCTGCTCGCGCGCGCAGGGCTCGGCGATCGTGCGGCATTTGCCACGCTCTACGAGCGCACCAGCTCGCATCTGTTCGCGGTGGTGTTGCGTATCAACCGGGACCGGGCGCAGGCGGAAGACATCCTGCAGGAGGTGTACGTCAACGTCTGGCGCGCTGCCAGCAGCTTCGATGCGGCCCAGAGCCAGCCGCTCACCTGGCTCACCAGCATCGCCCGCAACCGCGCGATCGACAGCTTGCGGCGCCAGCAGACGCAGCCCCGGATGCGCGTTGCCGGCGCTTCCGCCGACGGCGGCGAGAGCGAGGACGATGACGTGTACGACAGCGTGGCCGACGATGCGCCGGGGCCGCTCGAGCTGCTGAGCCGGGCCGCCGATGCGCGTGCGCTCGCGGCGTGCATGGACCGGCTCGCGGCGTCGCAGCGGCAAAGCCTGGCGCTCGCCTTCTTCCAGGGCCTCAGCCACGGCGAGGTCGCGGCGCAGATGCGCCAGCCGCTCGGCACGATCAAGTCGTGGCTGCGCCGCGCGCTCGTCGCGCTGAAGAGCTGTCTCGACGCCGCGGTGCAGCGCGACGCGAGCAAGCGGTGAGCGACTGATGGACTACGGCAAGAGCGACCTCGCCGACGCGCTGGCGGCCGACTACGTGCTCGGCACGATGCGCGGCGGCGCGCGGCGCCGCTTCGAGGCGCTGCTTCCGGCGCACGTCGAGCTGCGCCGCGCGACCGCGGCGTGGCAGGAGCGGCTGCTGCCGCTCACCCAGGCGATCGATCCGGTCGAGCCGCCGGGCGAAGTCTGGCGAAAGATCTCGGACCGGCTCGATCGCAGGAAGTCGGTCGTTGCCGGGACGTGGCAGCGGCTTTCGTTCTGGCGCGGCCTGACGGCGTTGGCGAGCGTCGCCGCGATCGCGCTCGCTGTCCTGCTCGCGAGCCCGCGTCCGGCGGCGCCGCCGATCGTCGTCGTGCTCGCGCCGACCAACGCCGCGGCGAGCGCGACCGGCGCGGCGCCGATCGTCGCGAGCATCAGCGGCGACGGCTCGACGCTCGTCACGCGTCCGATCGTTCCGGTCGCGGCGCAGGCAGACCGCGCGCTCGAGCTCTGGGCGGTGCCGACCGACGGCAGCGGACCGCGCTCGCTCGGCGTGCTGCCGTCGGGCGCCGGAGCGACCGTCGCGCTGCGCGGCAAGGTGCTCGCCGGCGTCGACACGCTCGCCGTGAGCGTCGAGCCGCCCGGCGGTTCTCCCACGGGCAAGCCGACCGGGCCGATCGTCTACGCGGGGAAGTTCTCGCTTTAGGCGAGAACTTCCCTGCGTCGCAGGGTCAGGGTTGCTCCCTCCCCGCTTCGCTCCCCTCCCTCCGAGAGGGAGGGGCGGCCGCCGTCGGCGGCCCTTGTGCGGAATCGAGCGCTTCGAGTGCGCGCTCCGGAGTCACGGCGGTGAGACAGCGGTAGTGGCCGAAGCGGCAGGTGCGATCGAAGCAGGGCATGCAGTCGAGCGCGAGCTCGTCCTTCAGCCAGAGGACGCGTGCGCGGTCGCTCAGGGGCGGCGTGTGCAGCGGGCTGGTCGAGCCGAAGACGGCGACCTGCGGCACGCCGAAGCCGGCGGCGACGTGCATCAGGCCCGAATCGTTGCTCGCGAGTCCGCGCGAGCCGGCGATCAGCGCGATCGCGTCGATGAGCGGCGCGCGCCCGGCGACGATGCGGCACGCGCCGCTCGACTGCGCGGCGATGTCGTCGCAGAGCGCAGCCTCCTGCGGCGAGCCGAGCAGCGCGATCGGCGCGCCGTCGCGCGCGTGCAGCGCGCGCGCGAGCGCGGCGTAGTGCGCGGCGGGCCAGCGCTTCGCCGGGCCGTACTCGGCGCCGGGAGCGAACGTCCAGTACGACGACGGCACGAGCGCATGCGCGGCGGCGGCGGCGGCGATGCGCTCCCGCGCGATCGCGAGGCGCGGTCGGCGCGCGACGTCGAACGCGCCGCCTGCGAGCGCGCCGTAGAACGGCACCATCGGCGGCCGGCCGCGCGGACGATCGAGCGCCTGCGTCAGCAGCACCGCGCGCGCCTCGCCGCGGTAGCCGACGCGGCGCGGGATGCGCGCGAGCCACGGCACGAGCGCCGCCTTCAGCGAGTTCGGCAGCACGTAGGCGACCTCGAAGCGATCGCGCAGCGCCGCCGCGACGCGACGCCGCGCACGCCAGTCGAGGCGACCGTGCGCGAACGGCAGCTCGATCGTCGCCTGCACCGCGGGCATCGCGGCGAACACCGGCGCGACCCACGGCAGCGCCGCGACGGTGAGTGCCTCGCCGCGCTCGGCGAGCGTCGCGAGCAGCGGCTCGGCCATGACGGCGTCGCCGATCCACTGCGGCGCGACGACGAGCGAGCGCGTCGCTGCGCGCCCGCCCGCCGCGCCGTCGTTCAATGCGCCCGGACCGTCTCGCCCGGCTTCAGGCGGTACTCGGTCCCGCAGTACGGGCACTTGCCGACGCCGACCGTCGCGACGTCGATGAAGACGCGCGGGTGGTTGCTCCAGAGCGGCATGCGCGGGTTCGGGCAGAAGACGACGCCCGGACCCTGCAGCTCCGCCGCGCTCAGCTCGACCGCGGCACGTGAACCGTCGTGTGCCATGTCAGGCCCTAGACCTTCACCAGCCACTCGGCGTACTTCGCGTTGCGGCCGTTGACGATGTCGAAGAACGCGCTCTGGATCTTCTCGGTGATCGGGCCGCGCGAGCCGCGGCCGAGCTCGATGCGGTCGAGCTCGCGGATCGGCGTCACCTCGGCCGCGGTGCCGGTGAAGAAGGCCTCGTCGGCGATGTAGAGCTCGTCGCGGGTGATGCGCTTCTCGACGAGCGTGAGACCGAGGTCGGCGCAGATCGCGAGGATCGTGTTGCGCGTGATGCCGTCGAGCGCGCCGGCCGAGAGGTCGGGCGTGTAGACGACGCCCTTCTTGACCATGAAGAGGTTCTCGCCCGCGCCTTCGCTCACGAAGCCGCTCGCGTCGAGCAGCAGCGCCTCGTCGTAGCCGTCGTCGGTCGCCTCCATGTTGGCGAGGATCGAGTTGGTGTAGTTCGACACCGTCTTCGCCTGCGTCATCGTGATGTTGACGTGGTGGCGCGTGTAGCTCGAGGTCTTGACGCGGATGCCGCGCCTCAGGCCTTCCTCGCCGAGGTAGGCGCCCCACGCCCACGCCGCGACCATCAGGTGCACGGTGTTGCCCTTGGGCGAGACGCCGAGCTTCTCGGAGCCGATCCAGGTCAGCGGCCGCAGGTAGCACGACTCGAGCTTGTTGGCGCGGACGACCGCGCGCTGCGCCTCGACGACGTCGTCGAACGAGTACGGGATCTTCATGCGCAGGATCTTGGCGCTGTTGAAGAGCCGCTGGGTGTGCTCGTAGAGGCGAAAGATCGCCGTTCCCTGCGGCGTCTTGTACGCGCGGACGCCTTCGAACGCGCCGCAGCCGTAGTGCAGCGTGTGCGTGAGGACGTGGATCTTCGCGTCGCGCCAGTCGACGAGCGCCCCGTCCATCCAGATCTTGCCGTCGCGGTCGGCCATCGACATGACGCTCTCCGTCTTCCAGGAAAGGTTTCGATTCTAGGTGGCGACGTCGGGCCGCTCGAGCTGCCACGCCCGGAGCCGCCCGCGCTCGAAGTGGAGAACGACGCTCGCGCCCGCATCGTCGCTCCAGCGCCAGTCGTCGTCGCTGCCGTCGACCTTGCTGCCGAGGCTCTTGGTCCTGGCGAGCACCTGGACGAGCGTCATGCCGTGGGCCAGCCCGGCGTGGAACATGACCGCGTTCGCCACCCGTCCGACCGGCGCCTGGCCGGCGTTGCGCATCACGCGCAGCGCACGGTTGAACGTCAGCAGGAGCCAGAAGACGATCGCCGAAGCCGCGAACGCGAGGCCGTGGATGCCGTACGCGTGCCACGCGAACAGCGTGAACAGCGCGGCGAGCGCCCAGCCGATGCGCGGGTCCACGACCGTCGCGGCGCTACAGGGTGCGCACGAGATCGATCGCTTCCTCGATGCGCTCGACCGGGTGGATCGTCAGGCCCTCGAACGTCTTGCCCGCGGCGCCGCGCGGCGCGTTCGCCTTCGGCACGATCGCGCTCGCGAAGCCGAGCTTGGCCGCCTCGCGCAGCCGCTCCTGGCCGCGCGGCGCCGGCCGGACCTCGCCGGCCAGGCCGACCTCTCCGAAGGCGAGAAAGCCGCGTGGCAGGGGCTTGCCGCGCAGGCTCGACTGGATCGCGAGCATCACCGCGAGGTCGGCCGCGGGCTCGCTGATGCGAACGCCGCCGACGGCGTTGACGAAGACGTCCTGGTCGAGCACCGCGACCTGCGCATGCCGGTGCAGCACGGCGAGCATCATCGCGAGGCGGTCGCGCTCGAGCCCGACCGACAGCCGCCGCGGGCTCGGCCCGCCGGCGTCGACGAGCGCCTGCACCTCGACGAGGAGCGGCCGCGTGCCCTCGAGGGTCACGAGCACGCACGACCCCGGCACCGGCTCGCCGTGCGTCGAGAGAAAGATCGCGCTCGGGTTGCTGACTCCCTTCAGCCCCTTGTCGGTCATCGCGAAGACGCCGATCTCGTTGACCGCGCCGAACCGGTTCTTGATCGCGCGCACGAGGCGAAAGCTCGAATGCGTGTCGCCTTCGAAGTAGAGGACGGTGTCGACGATGTGCTCGAGGACGCGCGGCCCGGCGAGCGCGCCGTCCTTGGTGACGTGGCCGACGAGGACGATCGTCGTTCCGCTCGCCTTGGCGACGCGCGTCAGCTGCGCCGCGCACTCGCGCACCTGCGCGACCGAGCCGGGCGCCGACGTCAGCGCTTCGCTGTAGACGGTCTGGATCGAATCGACCACCGCGACCTGCGGCCGCTCGCTCTCGATCGCGGCGAGGATCTTCTCGAGGCAGATCTCGGCGAGGACGCGCACCGCGCTCGCGCCGATGCCGAGCCGACGCGAGCGCAGCGCCACCTGCGCACCGCTTTCTTCGCCGGTGACGTAGAGCGCCTTCATCCTGGCGGCGAGCGCGTCGAGCGCCTGCAGCAGCAGCGTCGACTTGCCGATCCCGGGATCGCCGCCGATCAGGACGACGCCGCCTTCGACGATGCCGCCGCCGAGCGCGCGGTCGAGCTCTTCGATGCCCGTCGGATGGCGCTCGGCGTCGGTGGCATCGATCTCGCCGAGCGTGGCGACGCCTTCGGGCGGCAGTAGCCCGCGCGCTGCGCCGGCGTAGCGCCGCGTCGCCGGCTCGGCGATCGTCTCGACGAGCGTGTTCCAGGCGCCACATCCGGGGCACTTGCCGAGCCACTTCGGGCTCGTCGCGCCGCACTCGCTGCAGCTGTAGATCGATCGCTCCTTCGCCACGCCGCATTGTCGGCGGCGCGCGTGCTGTCGCTCTCGCCTAGGGTTAACCCATCCCCGAGTTTGAGGTAGCGCGCGCTTCGATTCCGCTCTAGATTCCGACCCCCGGGTTACGACCGGACACAAGCTTCAACAACGAGGAGGTCCCATGCTCAAGAGGTGCTTGATCGCTGCCGCATTAGTGGCGGCCTCCGGCGCGGGTGTCGCGCAAACCGTCATCGGCGGCGCGACGTTGCAGGACACCGCGACCGTGATCAACGGAACCGTCGACCCGACGACGTTTCTCACCTACGTCAGCGGCGGCGACGGTCTGACGGGCGACGCTAACGGCTCGACGTTCAACACCCTCTCGCCGGGTCTCACGCCATCCGCGGCGATGGCGACGGCAGATCACCTGTGGCTGCAGTTCGACCCCGTGATCATGATGCAGAGCGCCACCGCGCTTTCGGGCGTGATCGCCGTGCCGGCGATCGACCACGGCTGGACGGTGGATAACCAAGGCGGCGGCACCGAGCCGGCCGAGCCGTTCGAGTTCCGGATCTGGGGTTGCATGACCTCGACGTTCTCGAGCACCAACTGCGAGCTCGGCCACATCACCAAGGTCTGGACCAAGGGCGTCGACGACACCAGTGCGCTGAAGAACGCCGATGACTGGACGACGCAGTGGGAGTTTGCGAACGCATACACGTTCTTCGCGATCTCGTCGGGCGACCGCCTCGTCGGCGGCGGCGACCCCGGGTTCTCGCCGGGTGAAGGCGAAATCGATGCCCTGATGGCAGCAGCGGTTCCCGAGCCCGAGACGTACGCGCTGTTCGCCGCCGGCCTCG
>DASSRF010000003.1:0-4775 GCA_035701945.1 Caldimonas sp.
GTCGGCTACATCGTCGACAACGCCGAGGCGGCGGCGCTGATCGCCGGCGAAGACCTCGCCGACGCGGTCGCGCCGCTCGCGCCGAAGCTGCGCGCCACGCTCGTTCCCGGCGGCGCGCGATACGAGGCAGCGCTCGCCGCCGCGCCGATCGACGCCGCGCCGTGCGCGCCGACCGACCTCGCGTGGCTCTTCTACACCTCGGGGACGACGGGACGGCCGAAGGGCGTCATGCTCAGCCACCGCAACCTGGCGGCCGCGCTCGCGTGCTACTTCATCGACGTCGACGACGTCGACCCCGCCGACGCGACCGTGTACGCGGCGCCGATCTCGCACGGCGCCGGCCTCTACAACCTGCCGTTCATGGCGCGCGCGGCGCGCCACGTCGTCCCCGAGTCGGGCGGCTTCGATCCGGCCGAGCTCGTCGCCCTGTCGCGAAGCGTCGGCCGGCTCTGCATGTTCGCTGCGCCGACGATGGTCCATCGCCTCGTCGACCACGTCGCCGCGAGCGGAGCCTCCAGCGACGGCTTCAAGACGATCGTCTACGGCGGCGGCCCGATGTACGTCGAGGACATCCGCCGTGCGCTGGCGACGATGGGGCCGCGCTTCGTCCAGATCTACGGCCAGGGCGAGTCGCCGATGACGATCACCGCGCTCTCGCGCGCGCAGCTCGCCGACGCGCGCCACCCGCGCTGGCTCGAGCGGATCGCGTCGGTCGGCGTCGCGCAGACGCTCGTCGAGGTGCGCGTCGTCGATGGCGACGGCCGCGACCTGCCGGCCGGAGAGACCGGCGAGGTCGTCGTCCGCGGCGACACCGTGATGGCCGGCTACTGGAGGAACGCCGAGGCGACCGCGCAGGCGCTGCGCGACGGATGGCTGTGGACCGGCGACCTCGGAGCGCTGGACGACGACGGCTTCCTGACGCTGAAGGACCGCTCGAAGGACCTCATCATCAGCGGCGGTTCGAACATCTATCCGCGCGAGGTCGAGGAGGTGCTGCTGCGCCACCCGCGCGTGCGCGAGGTCTCGGTCGTCGGCCGCCGCGACGCGCGCTGGGGCGAGACCGTCGTCGCCTTCGTCGCGTGCGACGGCGGCGTGGTCGACCCCGGCGAGCTCGACGCGCTCTGCCTCGCGCACATCGCGCGCTTCAAGCGGCCGCGCGAGTACCGCTTCGTCGATGCGCTGCCGAAGAACAACTACGGCAAGGTGCTGAAGACGGCGCTGCGCGAGCAGCTGCGAGGCGAGGACGAATCGAGATGACGACGACCCCCGCGGCCGACGGCCGCAGCGAGCCGAGCGACGATCAGGTGCTCGCGCTGCTCGACCGCGCGCAGGCGCTGTCGCGGCGGACGATGGACGCCGGCCACCATCCGTTCGCCGCGCTCCTCGTCGCTCCCGACCACGCGACGGTGCTGCTCGAGCAAGGCAACGTCGACAGCGTCAACCACGCCGAGGCGGTGCTCGCGCGCGAGGCCGCGCGTCGCTTCTCGCCGACCGAGCTGTGGCCGTGCACGCTGGTGACGACCGTCGAGCCGTGCGCGATGTGCGCGGGGACGCAGTACTGGGCGAACATCGGCCGGACGATCTTCGGCATCGCCGAGAAGGAGCTCCTCGCGATCACCGGCAACCACGCCGAGAACCCGACCCTCGACCTGCCGTGCCGCCACGTCTTCGCGCGCGGCCACAAGGACGTCCGCGTGATCGGCCCGGTCGCCGCCGCCGAGCCGGCGATCGTCGCGCTGCACCGGCGCTACTGGCGCTCGCGCTGACGCGCGCCGCGCAGGCGCTCGGCGTAGCGATCGGCCCGCGCGACGTCGCCGGTCGCGCGATAGAGCTGCTCGAGCTCCTCGAACACGTACGGGTCGTCCTTGCCCGCCGCAGCCCACTCGCGCTCGAGCCGGAGCTGGATCGCGATCGCCTCGTCGTAGCGCTTCATGTCGCGCAGCGTGCGCGCAATCATCCAGTGCGCGATCCGGACGTTCACCGGGCCTCCGTCGCGCTCGTGGGCCGCGAGCGACAGATGAAACTGCCTGAGCGCCTCGTCGTAGTTGCCGAGCAAGCGCTGGGCATGGCCGATGTTGTTGCGAAGCGACCCTTCCCACTTGCGCGCGTCGGCCTGCGTCGACTGCTCCAGGTAGGTGATCGCCTTGATGTTCCACGCGAGCTGGTCGGCCGGGTCGCTGTCGACCATCACCATCATGTGCAAGGCGTCGATCGCGAGCCGGTCGAGCTGCGCTGCCTTCGCGGTCTCGAACGCCTCCAGGTAGAGCGGCCGCGCGCGCTCGCGCTGCTCGGGCGTTTGCGTCTCCGGAGGATGCGCCGGCGACGCGTACGTGCGGCCGAGCTCGAGTGCGTAGCGCACCTTCGCCTCCGCCGACCGTTTCGGCAGCTCCGCCTCGAGCGGCGCGAGCGTCGCGCGCGCCCGCTCGAAGTCGCCGCGCAGCCCCCACGTGCGCGCGATCTGCGTGCGCAGGATGAACGCATCGTCGGGTGAAGCATCGGCGAGCGCCTGCTGGAAGCGCTGCTCGCTCAGCGCCGGGTCCGAGAACGTCCAGAGCGCGGAGACGTCGATCGCCATCGCGGCAGCTCCCCACTGACTCGCCAATCCGAACAGGACGGCCTTGACCGCGGTCGACGGGTAGCGCGGCTTGGGCATCGTCTGTCTCGCTGACGCGCGATGATAGGCACCTCGCCGGACCCGACGACAATCGCCACATGACCGACGCCATCGACCTCCGCTCCGACACCGTGACCCGCCCGAGCGACGCGATGCGCGCCGCGATGAACGCCGCCGCCGTCGGCGACGACCAGTACGGCGAGGACCCCGTCACCAACGAGCTGCAGGAGCGCGTCGCCGCGCTGCTCGGCAAGGAAGCGGGCCTCTGGGTGCCTTCGGGGACGATGGCCAACCAGATCGCGCTGCGCGTGCTGACGCGTCCCGGCGACGAGGTCATCGTCAGCCGCGAGTGCCACGCCGGCTGGCACGAGACCGGCGGCTCGGCGGCGAACGCCGGCGTGCAGCTGCACGAGATCGGCAGCGGCGGCTGGTTCACGATCGAGCAGATCGAGGCGGCGATCAAGCCGCGCGGCCTGCCGGTCTATCCGCCGACGACGCTGATCGAGATCGAGAACACGCACAACAGGAGCGGCGGCATCGTCTTCCCGCAGGCCGAGGTCGTTCGCATCTGCGCGCTCGCGCGCGCCCGCGGCATCGCGACGTTTCTCGACGGCGCGCGGATCTGGAACGCGGCGGTCGCGAGCGGCCGGCGCGAAGCCGAGCTCGCCGAGCCGTTCGACCTCGTCGCGGTGTCGTTCTCGAAGGGGCTCGGCGCTCCCGGCGGATCGCTGCTCGCCGGCCGCCGCGACCTCGTCGCGGCGGCGACGCGGCAACGGCGCATGCTCGGCGGCGCGATGCGCCAGACCGGATTCTTCGCGGCCGCGGCGCTGTTCGGCGTCGAGCACCACCGCGAGCGCCTCGCCGACGACCACGACCACGCCCGCCGTCTCGCCGAGGCGCTCGCCCGCCACCACCACGTGCGCGTCGACCTGACGACCGTGCAGACGAACATCGTCGTCTTCCGCCTGCACCCCGACGGCGTCGACGCCGCGACGCTGGTGCGGCGCGCGCGCGACCGCGGCGTGCTGCTCAACGCGTTCGACGAGCGCACGGTCCGCGCGGTCACGCACCTCGACGTCTCGCGACAGCAGATCGATCGCGCCGCCGATGTGATCGTCTCCGCGCTCGCCAGCGCCTGATCCGGGCGGCAGCCCCGCCGTTGGCACACTCGCCGTGGTGGCGAATCCGCTGCTGCTGCTTCCCGACTTCCTGCTCATCCTGCTCGGCTGGCTGCTCTGCCGTCGCACGCCGCTCGACCGCACAGTGTGGAACGCCGTCGAACGGCTCGTCTACGTCGTCCTCTTTCCGGTCCTCCTCTTCAACGCGATCGTGCGCAGCCCGCTGCGCGTCGCCGACATCGCCGGCGTCGGCGCCGCCGCGCTCGCGACCCTCGTCGTCGGCATCGCTTGCGCTCTCGCGCTCGCACGCTGGCCAGGCGTCGACCGGCGACTGCACGCCTCGGGCGCGCAGATCGCATACCGGTTCAACTCGTACATCGGCCTCGCTCTCGCGGAGCGGCTCGGCGGCGCGCAGGGCCTGGCGTGGATGGCGGTCATGATCGCCTTCTGCGTTCCCGTCGCCAACGTCGCCGCGGTCTGGCCGCTGGCGCGCCACGGCGGCCAGTCGACGCTGCGCGAGCTCGCGCGCAATCCGCTCGTCATCTCGACGGTCGCCGGCCTGCTCGCGAACGCGCTCGGCATCGTCGTCCCCGGACCGCTCGCGACGACGCTCGAGCGCATCGGCGTCGCGGCGCTGCCGCTCGGACTGATGGCGGTCGGCGCCGGCCTCGCGTTCGGCGCGCTGACGGCGGCACCGCGATTGGCGAGCGCGCTGCTCGCGATCCGGCACGTGCTGCTGCCGACGGTCGCGATCGCGCTCGCCGCGACGTTCGCGCTGACGCCCGAGCAGCGAACGATCGTCGTCCTCTTCGCCGCGCTGCCGACGTCTGCCGCAACGTACGTGCTCGCGGCGCGCATGGGCGGCGACGGCGGTTTCGTTGCGGGCATCGTCACGGTCTCGACGCTGCTCGGCATGGCCGGCATTCCCCTGTGGCTCGCGATCGCCGGAACGACCCGCTGAGTGCCCCAAAGGGCAATGGGCGGTGCTCGGAAAGCTGCTAGTCTCGAACGCCACCTGGCATTCGCTCGTGAACGTCCTGGGT
>DASSRF010000004.1:0-3179 GCA_035701945.1 Caldimonas sp.
GGCGCCGGCGCCGAACTGCGCCAGCCGCTGGGCCTCGCGGTCGTCGGCGGGCTGCTGTTCTCGCAGGCGATCACGCTCTACATCACGCCGGTGATCTATCTCGCGCTCGACCGCTTCAGCGGCAAGGGTCCGGTGACGACGCCCGAAGTCGCGATCGCCGCTCCGGCGCACGGCGCCGCCGAGTAGCGCGCCCCGCTCGCGCCGTGGGGCGCGCTGCTAGTGGAGTTGCTGGCCCGAAGGCGCGACCGCGAGCATGCCGAGCCCGCTCGGCCCGACGCTGCCGGCCTCGATCTCCTCGTCGGTCGCCTCGCGGACGTCGCGGACGACGAGCGAGAGGCGCAGCGCGATTCCGGCGAGCGGATGGTTGCCGTCGAGGACGACGTGGTCCGGATAGACCTCGGTGACGGTGTAGATCGCGTCCTCGGGCATGTCGGGAGTCGTCGCGCCGGGCGGCGGACCTTCGAACTGCATGCCGGCGTCGACGACGCCCTCGGGAAAGATGTCGCGCGACTCGAAGAAGACGAGATCGGCGTCATACTCGCCGAACGCGTGCTCGGGCTCGAGATGCAGCGTCGTCTCGTAGCCGGGCTCGTGGCCGGCGAGCGCTTCCTCGACCTTCTCGAGCAGGTCCTCGCCGCCGAAGAAGAACTCGACCGGATCGCGCAGCTCGTCGATCTCGCCGCCTTGCGCGTCGGCGAGCCGCCACGTCAGGCTGACGACGCAAGGTGCGGCGATTTCCATCGAACGATCATCGCACAATGGTGCATGGCTGCTGACCGCGGGCTGACTCTCCTCGGTGGCTTGTCGGCTTCGGCGTTCATGCGGCGGCACTGGCAGAAAAAGCCGCTCGTCGTCCGCGACGCGTTGCCCGGCGCGCTCGCGGGCGTCGACCGCGAGCGCCTGTTCGCGCTCGCCGCGAGCGAAGGCGTCGAGTCGCGCCTCGTCGTCCGCTCGGGCGCGCGCTGGTCGCTGCGGCGCGGGCCGATCGCTCCGGCTTCTCTGCCGGCGCGCGGCAAGGCCTGGACGCTGCTCGTGCAGGGCGTCGACCTGCACGACGACGAAGCGCACCGCTTGCTCAGGCGCTTTCGTTTCGTCGCCGACGCGCGACTCGACGACGTGATGTGCTCGTGGGCGAGCGACGGCGGCGGCGTCGGTCCGCACGTCGATTCGTACGACGTCTTCCTGCTGCAGACGGCCGGTCGCAGGCGCTGGCGCGTCGGCCGCGTGCGCGACGCGCGCCTGCGCGACGACGTGCCGCTGAAGATGCTCGCCGATTTCGTGCCGACGGACGAGTGGCTGCTCGAGCCCGGCGACCTGCTCTACCTGCCGCCAGGCTGGGGCCACGACGGCGTCGCCGTCGGCGAGTGCATCACGGCGTCGATCGGCTTTCGCGCGCCTGCCGCCGCCGAGCTCGCCGCGGCGCTGCTCGAGCGGATCGCCGACGACGCCCGCGAGCGCGCCGCCGAGCCGTCGCGCGCCGACGCCCGCCGTTACGGCGACGCCGGCGCTGCGCCGGTCGCGCGTCCGGCGCGCATCCCGGGCGATCTCGCCGGTTTCGCCGACGCCGCGCTCGATCGCGCGCTCGCCGACCGCGTGCTGCGCGGCCGCGCCCTCGGCGAGGTGCTGAGCGAGCCCAAGCCCGGGACCTGGTTCGAGCGCGGCAGCGGCCGGCTCGGCGCGCGCGGCGTCGCCCTCGACCGTCGCACCCGGATGCTCTACGACGACCGCTTCGTCTTCGTCAACGGCGAGGCGATCCGCGCCGGCGGTGCCGACGCGACGTTGATGCGCCGGCTCGCCGACGAGCGCCGCCTCGACGCCAAAAGCGTCGCACAAGCGAGCGCCGCAGCGCGCGCTTTGCTGGCAGAGTGGCTGCGCGCCGGCTGGTGCGTCCAGCCTGGCGACCGCTTCGACGACGGGGAATCGCCATGACTTCCGAGAACATCGTTCCGATCACCTCGCGCGCCGAGTTCGTCGATGCCGTCCGCGCTTCGTTCGCGTTCGCGGCGCACGAGGGTGCGCGCGAGATCCTGCTGGTCGACGCCGACTTCGCCGACTGGCCGCTCAACGATCGTGCAGTCGTCGAGTCGCTCGCGGGCTGGGTCGATTCGCGGCGCAGCCTGCTGCTGTTCGGCCACAGCTTCGACGAGCTCGCGCGGCGCCACCCGCGCTTCGTCGAGTGGCGTCGCCAGTGGGCGCACGCGGTGCGCTGCCGCAACGACCCCGAGCTCGAGGCGGCCCAGCTGCCGACCCTCCTGCTCGTTCCGGGAGTGACGTGCGTTCGCCTCGTCGACCGCGTCCATCACCGCGGCACTGCGTCGAACCGTCCGGTCGACATGGCCGAATGCCAGGAAGCCGTTGACGCGCTTTTGCAACGGTCGGTCGAGGCCTTCCCGGTCACGACCCTCGGCCTCTAGGGAAAACATGTAGGCTGCCTATAATCGTCGGCTAGGCACTGGACGCGCTCGCGCGTCCCATGTCTTGCGGACGATGGGGCTCTTCGCCAGAAGGTTCCCACACAGACCGGCGAGTTTGTCGAACTTTAATATCGAGGAGAAACATGAAAACCGCACTGCTGATGGTGACCCTGGCCGCCGCCGTTTCGTTTGCTGCATGCAGCAAGAAGGAAGAGACGACGACCACGACCACGACGCCGCCTCCGGCAACGACGACCCCGGCGCCGTCGACCACCACCGTCGTGACGACTCCGTCGACCGACGCCGCCTCGTCGGCCATGAGCTCGGCGATGTCGGCCGCTTCGGCGGCGACCGACGCTGCGAACTCGGCCAATGCCGCGGCCTCCGCCGCGATGAGCGCGGCCTCGAAGTAAGCCGTCTCGCGACGAAGAGAAAAGCCGCCCTCGGGCGGCTTTTTCGTTTCTGCCCGGGTCGCGCTCAGCCGACCTGCAGCCACGGGCAGCCGAGCAGCGGGTCGGCGATGACGACATCGTCCGCGCTGCTTCCCCAGCACGCGGCGAGCGCGCTGCGGACGATCTCGGGTCGGTTGTTCTCGCGGCTGAGATGGGCGCCGACGAGATGGCGCAGGCCCTGCGCGATCCCGCTCGCGAGCAGCTCGACCGCGGTCGCGTTGCTGAGGTGGCCGTAGCGGCCGCCGATGCGTGCCTTCAGCGACGGCGGATAGCGCGACTCGGCGAGCATCGCCTCGTCGTGGTTGCACTCGAG
>DASSRF010000005.1:0-8537 GCA_035701945.1 Caldimonas sp.
GACGTCGGGTGACCGGTGGAGCGGAAGTATTAGGAGGAGGGCCGGCCGTCCAGGCCAGGCCCGGGGGACATGGAGCGGAACCGGTCACCCGGCGTCCGCGCCAGCGCGCTCGGTCGATCGCGCAACCGGCGTTGATGAAGCCGAGGTTCGTCACACGAGCTTTTCGCCCGGGTGCGTGATCTTCTTCATCGGCTCGTAGCGCTGCGACGGAACGCACAGCGGCGCCTGAGCGGCCGGGTCGAAATGCCACTGCGGATCGTCGATCGCCTCGAACGCCTGGCGGAGCTTCTCGCCCCAGCTGCTGCGGATCATCTGGAAGTACGGATTGCGCTCGTCGATGCAGACGATCTGCGACGACTCGAGCCGGTTGACCTCGTAGACCGCGAGGTCGAGCGGCAGCCCCACCGAGAGGTTCGACTTCAGGCTCGAGTCCATCGACACGAGCACGCACTTGGCGGCCTCGTCGAGCGGCGTCGACGGCCGCATCATCCGGTCGAGCACGGGCTTGCCGTACTTCGATTCGCCGATCTGGAAGAAGCACGTCTCGCGCGTCGCCTCGATGAAGTTGCCCGCCGAGTAGACGAGGAAGAGCCGCATCGACTCGCCGCGGATCTGGCCGCCGAAGATCATCGACGCGTTGAAGTCGAGGCCCGACTTCTTGAGCGACGCGCCGTCCTGGTCGTAGACGCGTCGCACCGCCGAGCCGAGGACGCGCGCGGCGTCGAACATGCTCGTCGCGTTCCAGATCGTGATCGGCGGGCGGTCGCCGCCTTCGTGCAGCTCCTCGATCTGCAGGATCTCGCGCACCTGCTGCGAGATCGAGAGGTTGCCGGCCGAGAGCATCACCATGAAGCGATCGCCGGGCCGCTCGTAGATCATCATCTTGCGAAACGTGCCGATCTGGTCGAGGCCGGCGTTGGTCCGCGAGTCCGAGAGGAACACGAGGCCGGCATCGAGCTTGACGGCGACGCAGTAGGTCATGGGCGTTCCCGGTGCAGTGCCTTGAGACGGTAGAGCGCTTCGAGCGCTTCTCTCGGCGACAGGATATCGGGGTCGAGCGCGGCGACCGCATCGTCGAGCGCGGAATTCGCCACGCCGGCAGGGTCGGCCGCGACGACGCTGTCGGGCGCCGCGGCGAAGAGGTCGATCTGCGGCTGGCGCGCGATCCGCTCGGCCTCGAGCCGCTCGAGCGTCGCGCGCGCGTGGCGGAGCAGCGCCGGCGGCATGCCGGCGAGCCGCGCGACCTGGACACCGTAGCTGCGGCTCGCCGGGCCGGCCTCGATCTCGTGCAGGAACGCGATGTCGTGGCCGTCGCCGGTCTCGACCGCCGAGACGTGGACGTTCTTCGCGCGCTCGTGCTGGCGCGGGAACTCGGTCAGCTCGAAGTAGTGCGTCGCGAACAACGTGAACGCGCGGTTCTTCTCGTGCAGGTGGTGCGCGATGGCGCCGGCGAGCGCGAGGCCGTCGAATGTCGACGTGCCGCGGCCGATCTCGTCCATCAGGACGAGCGAGTGCTCGGTCGCGCAGTGGACGATCGTCGCCGCCTCGGTCATCTCGACCATGAACGTCGACTGCGCGTTGGCGAGGTCGTCGGCGGCGCCGATCCGGGTGTGGATCGCGTCGATCGGCCCGAGCCGGCACGCCGCGGCCGGAACGTACGAGCCGATCGACGCGAGCAGGACGATCAGCGCGACCTGGCGCATGAACGTGCTCTTGCCGCCCATGTTCGGCCCGGTGACGACGAGCATGCGGCAGTTGGCGTCGAGCCGGCAGTCGTTGGCGATGAAGGGCGTTCCCGACTCGGCGAGCCGCGCCTCGACGACGGGATGGCGGCCGCGCTCGATCTCGATCAGCGGCTCCTTGACGAAGCGCGGCCGCGACCAGTCGGCGCGGCGCGCGCATTCGGCGAGCGCGGCGAGGGCATCGAGCGAAGCGAGCGAGCGCGCGAGCGCGGCGATCGCTTCGAGATGCGGCGCGAGCGCTTCGAGCAGGCGCTCGTAGAGCTCCTTCTCGCGCGCGAGCGCGCGCTCGCCGGCCGACAGCGCCTTGTCCTCGAACGCCTTCAGCTCGGGAGTGACGAAGCGCTCGGCGTTCTTCATCGTCTGCCGGCGCCGGTAGTCGGCCGGGACGCGCGCCGCCTGCGCCTGCCCGACCTCGATGAAGTAGCCGGCGAGGCGGTTGTACTGGACGCGCAGCGTCGCGATGCCGGTGCGCGCGCGCTCCTTCGCCTCGAGCTCGAGCAGGAACGCGTCGCCGCCGCGGCCGATCGCGCGCAGCTCGTCGAGCTCGGCGTCGTGGCCATCGGCGATGACGCCGCCGTCGCGGACGAGCGCCGCCGGCTGCTCGGCGATCGCGGCGAGAAGCGTGGCGATCTCGTCCGGCGGCGACAGCGACGCGGCGAGCATCTCGAGCAACGCAGCGCCCTCGACCGGCAACGCAGCACGCAGCTGCGGCAGCGCGGCGAGCGTCGCACGAAGCCCGGCGAGCTCGCGCGGCCGCGCCTGGCCGAGCGCGATCCGGGTGCCGATGCGCTCGACATCGGACGCATGCCGAAGCGCGTCGCGCAGCGGCGCGGCGCCGTGCGCGAGCAGTGCGGCGATCGCGTCGTGGCGATCGATCGCGACGCGGCGCTCGCGCAGCGGCTGCGTCAGCCAGAGCCGGAGCGCGCGGCTGCCCATCCCGGTGACGCAGAGGTCGATCGTCGACAGCAGCGTCGGCGCGTCGCGGCCGCGCAGCGTCCGCGTCAGCTCGAGGTTGCGGTGGGTGACCGGCGGCAGCTCGATCAGCTCGCTCGCTCGCTGCACCGAGACGCGGCGGACGTGGGCGAGCGCGCGGGCCTGCGTGTGCTCGGCGTAGGCGAGCAGCGCGCCGGCGGCGGCGTGCGCGCCGGCGAGCGCGTCGGCACCGAACGCGGCGAGCGACGCGGTGCCGAGCCGCGCGCACAGCGTCCGCTCGCCGAGCGCGGCGTCGAACTGCCACGGCGGCCGTCGCGTCAGCGTCGTCTGCTGCGCGTCGACGCTGCCGGCGGGCAGCTCGCGATCGGCGACGACCTCGGCCGGCGCGATTCGCGCGAGCCAGCCGGCGAGCTCGTCGTCGCTGCATTCGGCGAGATGGATCTCGCCGTTCGAGAGCGCCGTCCACGCGAGCCCCCAGCGCTGCCCGTGGCGCGCGACGGCGGCGAGGATCGAGTCGCTCTTCTCGGCGAGGAGATCGCTCTCGGTGATCGTCCCCGGCGTCACGATCCGGACGACCTTGCGCTCGACCGGGCCCTTGGTGGCGCCGACCTCGCCGACCTGCTCGCAGATCGCGACCGACTCGCCGAGCCTGACGAGCCTGGCGAGGTACGTCTCGACCGCGTGCACGGGAACTCCCGCCATCGGGATCGGCTCGCCGGCGCTCGTGCCGCGCGACGTCAGCGTGATGTCGAGCAGGCGGTGGCCGCGCCGGGCGTCTTCGTAGAAGAGCTCGTAGAAGTCGCCCATCCGATAGAAGACGAGCGTGTCGGGGTGCGCGGCCTTGATGCGCAGGTACTGCTGCATCATCGGCGTGTGCGCCGACGGCGCCGTGTCGACGGCGGCGACGGGCCGGTTCGCTGAATCGGTCATCGCCGCGATTGTCACAGCCTCGACCCGCGCCACGTCGGCGCGAGCGCGTCTTGCGAGCGCGCCGAAATAGGAACAGCATCGCGCGTGGCATGGGCCGGCAATCGCCGGCGGAGGATCCCGCGATGACGACGCTTCACATCAACGGCAAGGCGATGCAGGTCGACGCTCCCGGGGAGACGCCCTTGCTCTGGGTGCTGCGCGACCACGTCGGCCTCACGGGCACCAAGTTCGGCTGCGGCATGGCGCTGTGCGGCGCCTGCACGGTGCACCTCGACGGCACGCCGGTGCGCTCGTGCCAGACGCCGCTGTCCGCGGTCGCGGGCAAGAGGATCGTCACCATCGAAGGCGTCGGAGCGACGCGCGTCGGCAAGGCGGTGCAGGCCGCCTGGATGTCGATCGGCGTCCCGCAATGCGGCTACTGCCAGGCCGGGCAGATCATGTCGGCTGCGGCATTGCTCGAGAAGAACCCGAAGCCCAGCGACGCCGACATCGACAACGCGATGAGCGGCAACCTGTGCCGGTGCGGCACGTACACGCGCATCCGCAGCGCGATCCGGGTCGCAGCCGGGATGAAGGGAGAGGCATGATGGACATCGGCACCTTCTTCACCGCCAGGCCGTCCGGAACCAGCCGCCGGGCGTTTCTCAAGACGCCGCTCGCCGGCCTCGTCGTCGGCGTGGGGCTCGCGGACATCGCCGGCGCCGCCGACGAGCCGCAGAAGTACGGCGGCGACGGCATGCCGAACGGCCTGCGCGACAGTCCGAAGATCTTCGTCTCGATCGCGCCCGACGGCACCGTGAGCATCGTCGTCCATCGCTCCGAGATGGGCCAGGGCGTTCGCACCAGCATGCCGCGAATCGTCGCCGACGAGCTCGAGGCCGACCTCAAGCGCGTCCGCGTCGTGCAGGCGATTGGCGACGAGGCGAAGTACGGCAACCAGGACACCGACGGCTCGCGCAGCACGCGGCACTGGTTCCAGCCGATGCGCCGCTGCGGCGCCGCGGCGCGGCAGATGCTCGAGCAGGCCGCGGCCGATCGCTGGCACGTTCCTGTCGACCAGGTCCAGGCGCAGCGCCACGAGGTGGTTCACAAGGCGAGCGGCCGTCGCCTCGGTTTCGGGGCGTTGGCGCTCGAGGCC
Organism: Caldimonas sp.; assembly: GCA_035701945.1. Classification (GTDB taxonomy): domain Bacteria; phylum Pseudomonadota; class Gammaproteobacteria; order Burkholderiales; family Burkholderiaceae_C; genus Schlegelella_A. The sequence continues at coordinate 4,744 of DASSRF010000005.1, forward strand.
GCCAAGCTCGACGTTCCTTCGTCGCTGCAGCTGAAGGATCCGTCGAAGTTCCGCTACATCGGCAAGAACGACCCGACGCTCACCGACGGGCCGGCGATCGCGACCGGCAAGGCTCGCTACGGGATCGACACCCGCCTGCCCGGGATGCTCTACGCCGTTGTCGCGCGTCCGCCGGTGCTCGGCGGCAAGCTCAAGAGCTTCGACGGCGCCGACGCCATGAAGGTGCCCGGCGTCGTCAAGGTGTTCGCGATCGAAGGCACTCCGCCTCCGGCCGAGTTCATGCCGGTCGGCGGCGTCGTCGTCGTCGCCAAGGACACCTGGGCGGCGATCCAGGGCCGCAACGCGCTCAAGCTCGTATGGGACGACGGAGCGCACGCGAGCTACGACTCGGAAGCGTTCCGCAAGGAGCTCGAGACGGCGGTCAGGCAGACCGGAGGCAAGGTCGTCCGCAACGAAGGCGACGCCTACGCCGCCCTGGCGGGCGCGGCGAAGAAGATGGAGGCCGACTACTACGTCCCGCACTACGCACACGCGACGATGGAATGCCCGGCGGCGACCGCGCGGATCGTCGACGGCGCGTGCGAGGTCTGGGCGCCGAGCCAGTCGCCGCAGGCTGCGCGCGATCGCGTCGCCAAGCGCCTCAACCTGCCGCCGGAGAAGGTGACCGTCAACGTCACGCTCCTCGGAGGCGGCTTCGGCCGCAAGTCGAAGGCCGACTTCGTCGTCGAGGCGGCGCTGGCGTCGAAGGAGATGAACGGCCAGCCCGTCAAGCTCACGTGGACGCGCGAGGACGACCTCCACAACGACTACTTCCACGCCGTCTCGGCGCAGCACCTCGAGGCGGGTCTCGACGCCGGGGGCAAGATGGTGGCCTGGATCCACCGCGCCGCCGAGCCGACGATCGCTTCGATCTTCGCGCCCGACCAGAAGAACCTCGCGCCGTTCGAGCTCGGCCTCGGCCTCACCGGGATGCCGTACCAGATCCCGAACGTACGCATCGAGAACCCGGAGGCGGTCGCGCACACGCGCATCGGCTGGCTGCGATCGGTGAACAACATCCAGCACGCGTTCGCAGCGCAATCGTTCATCGCCGAGGTCGCGCACGCGGTCGGCAAGGACCACCGCGACTACCTGCTCGAGCTGCTGGGTCCGGACCGGCTGATCGATCCGCGCAAGATCAGCGAGCCGTGGAACCACGGCGAATCGCCGGAGCGCTATCCGATCAACACCGGGCGGCTGCGCAAGGTGATCGAGCGCGCGACGCAGGAAGCGGGCTGGGGCCGCAAGCTGCCGTCGGGCCAGGGGCTCGGGCTCGCGGCGCACTACAGCTTCGTCAGCTACATGGCTGCGGTCGTCGAGGTGGCGGTGAGCCCGAAGGGGGAGCTCGTCGTTCCGCGCGTCGACATCGCGATCGACTGCGGGTCGCAGATCAACCCCGACCGCGTCCGCTCGCAGCTCGAGGGCGCGTGCGTCATGGGCCTGAGCCAGGCGGTCGTCAGCGAGATCACGTTCAAGAACGGTCGCTCGATGCAGGACAACTTCCACCAGTACGAGATCGTGCGGATGAACATGGCACCCAGGCGCATCGTCGTCCACTTCATCGCGTCCGACTCGTTCGACGCGCCGCTCGGCGGGGTCGGCGAGCCTGCCGTGCCGGTGATCGCTCCTGCCCTGATGAACGCGATCCACGGCGCGACGGGCAAGCGCATCCGGCGGTTGCCGTTGCGCGACCAGCTGTCGGCGCCGGTCTGATCAGCGACGAGCGGCGCTCGGCGTTGCGCGTCGTTCGACCTCGTCAGTCGGCCGGCGTGCCGTCCGGCGCGCGGCCGACGCTGGTGTACGGCGAGAGCAGCTGGACGAGCTGCGCGTAGATCTTGGGGTTGCCGGCGACGACCTCGCGCCGATCGATGAAGTCTGCCTCGCCGGTGAAGTTGCCGATCAGCCCGCCGGCCTCGGTGACGAGGAGCGACCCGGCGGCGACGTCCCACGGCGACAGCCCGGTCTCGAAGAAGCCCTCGTACCAGCCGGCGGCGACGTAGCAGAGGTCGAGCGCGGCAGCGCCCGGCCTGCGCATGCCGGCGGCGACCTTCATCACCGCCTCCATCATCCGCAGGTAGCGGCCGAGGTCGTCGCCCTTCCTGAACGGAAAGCCGGTGCCGATCAGCGCGTCGGCCATGCGCGAGCGGCGCGAGACGCGCAGCCGCTTGTCGTTGAGGTACGCGCCGCGGCCCCGGGTGGCGTAGAAGAGGTCGTTCCTCGCCGGGTCGTAGACGACCGCCTGCTGCACCTGCCTGCGAAACGTCAGCGCGATCGACACCGCGTACGTCGGCAGCCCGTGGATGAAGTTGGTCGTGCCGTCGAGCGGGTCGATGATCCAGACGTATTCGCTGTCGCGCGCGCCGCGGCTCGTTCCCGATTCCTCGGCGAGGATGCCGTGGCCGGGATACGCGCCGAGCAGGGTGTCGATGACCGCTGCCTCGGCGGCGTGGTCGACTTCGGTGACGAAGTCGTTCGGCGCCTTGGTGTTGACCTGCAGCCGCTCGAGGTCGAGCGAGGCGCGGTTGATGATCGCGCCGGCGGCGCGCGCCGCCTTGATCGCGATGTTGAGCATCGGGTGCAGCGCTTGGGACATCGGAAGAGGCTTTCGAACGGAGACACGCCGCCGGTCGGCGTGCGGACGCGCTGCACAATGGGCCGGCGATTTTAACTGGCGATGCCTCTCGACCCTGCCCGCTTCGTCCTCGTCGGCACCAGCCACGCAGGCAACGTCGGCGCCGCCGCGCGGGCGCTGAAGGTGATGGGCTTCTCGGAGCTCGTGCTCGTCGCGCCGCGATCGCCGAACGTGCAGCGGCGCGCCGAGGCGATCGCGCTCGCGAGCGGCGCGACCGACGTCCTCGCCGGCGCGCGCGTCGTCGGCTCGCTCGCCGATGCGCTCGACGGCGTCACGTACGCGTGCGCGACGGCGATGACGCCGCGCGACTTCGGCCCGCCGAACCACGCGCCGCGCGAGCTGTTCGCGACGCTCGCGGCGAGCACGCACAAGGTCGCGTTCGTCTTCGGCTCCGAGCGCTTCGGCCTCGCCAACGAGGACGTCTACGCGTGCAACGCGTGCCTCACGATTCCGACCGACCCGAGGTACGGTTCGCTCAACCTCGCGCAGGCGGTGCAGCTCGTCGCCTACGACTGGCGGCAGGCGATCGGCGGCTTCGCCGCTCGTCGACGCGCCGCCGACGACCGTCGCGCCGACGCAGTCGCGGTGCGCGGCGTCGTCGAGCACTGGCAGGAGGCGCTCGAGGCACTCGGCTTTCTCGATCCCGCCGCGCCGAGGAAGCTCATGGCACGCCTGCACCGGCTGGCGCTGCGCGCCGAGCTCGAGGTCGAAGAGGTCCACATCCTGCGCGGTATCGCACGAGCGATTTCCGAGCGCTGCCGCTAAACTGCCCGGTTCCTCCCTTGCGGCCTTCAGCCATGTTCGAGCGCATCCGCGAAGACATCGCCTGCATCCGCGAGCGCGACCCGGCGGCGCGCTCGACGTGGGAGGTGCTCACGTGTTACCCGGGGCTGCATGCGGTCGTGCTGCACCGTCACGCGGCGTGGTGGCGCCGCCACGGCTTTCACTGGATGGCGCGCTGGGTCTCGCAGTTCGCGCGCTTCGTCACCGGAATCGAGATCCATCCGGGCGCGAAGATCGGCCGGCGCGTCTTCATCGACCACGGCATGGGCGTCGTCGTCGGCGAGACCGCCGAGATCGGCGACGACTGCACGATCTACCAGGGCGTGACGCTCGGCGGCAC
>DASSRF010000006.1:0-2839 GCA_035701945.1 Caldimonas sp.
GCTGCCGAGCGCATCGGCGAGAGCCCGCCGATGCTCCTCGACGGCGTCGTGCAGCCGCTGCGCACGGTCGTCGCGCTCGCCGAGCTTTCGCCGAAGTCGGACAACGCCGTCGCGCGCGCCGCGCTCCTCGCGCGCGAGCACGGCGCCGCGTTGCGCCTGCTGCACGTCGTCGCCGCGCGCAGCTTCGCGGTCGCACCGTTCGCCGCGGCAAGCGACGACGACATGGCGGCACGGATCGAACGCGCGCGCCGGGCGCTCGTGACGCTCGCCGAGCGCGTCGCGAAGGCGCACGGCGTCGTCGCGACGTGCAGCGTGTGCGCCGGCGATGCGCTGCCGGTCATCGTCGACGAGACGCGCGGCGCGGATCTCGTCGTCGTCGCCGCCAAGCGCGGCAACGCACTGCGCGACTTCGTGCTGACGACGCCGACCGAGCGCCTGCTCAGGATCGTGCAGCGACCGGTGCTCCTGGTGAAGCGCGCCGCGCACGACGGCTACGCCGAGCTGCTGGTCGCGGACACCGCAGCGCCGCACGGCGGCGTGCTCGTCGAGTCGCTGGCGCGTGCGCGAGACGCTCGCGGCGGCGATGCGCTCGTCGTCGTGCGCAAGGAAGCACGCTCGAGCATGGCGAGCTTCCTGCTCGGCACGCCCGCGCAGCGGCTCGTCGCGCACGCGAGCTGCGACGTGCTCGTCCTGCCGAAGGCCGCCGCGGCCGCCGCGCGCAGGCATGCACGCGAACGGCGCCGCGCCGCGATCGACGCGCGACGACAAGCGAAGGCGTCGCCGGCAGCGTGAGCGCGCGGGTTCGGGCACTAGACTCGACCGCGTGTCCCTGATCCTCCTGCTTCTGCTGCCGTTCGCGGGCAGCGCGCTCGCGGCGTGCCTGCCGACCAACGCGCGCAATCTCGAGCCGACCGTCGCCGGGCTGGTCGGCCTCGCCGTGCTCGCGCAGGTGGCGATGCTGTTTCCCGAGGTGAGCGACGGCGGCGTCGTCAGCGAACGGATCGCCTGGCTGCCGAGCCTCGGCGTCGATCTCGTGCTGCGCATCGACGGCTTCGCCTGGCTGTTCGCGATGCTCGTCAGCGGCATCGGCGTGCTCGTCGTCGCCTATTCGCGCTACTACCTGTCGCCCGACGATCCCGCGGCGCGCTTCTACTCGCTGCTGCTCGGCTTCATGGGCGCGATGCTCGGCGTCGTCGTCGCCGGCAACCTCGTCCAGCTCGTCGTCTTCTGGGAGCTGACGAGCCTGTTCTCGTTCCTCCTGATCGGCTACTGGAGCCACCGTCGCGACGCGCGCCGCGGCGCGCGGATGGCGTTCACCGTCACCGCAGCCGGCGGCCTGGCGCTGCTCGCCGGCGTGCTCCTGCTCGGCCGCATCGTCGGCAGCTACGACCTCGACCGCGTCCTCGTCGCCGGCGACGTCGTGCGCGCGCATCCGCTCTATCCGGTCGCGCTCGGGCTCGTGCTGCTCGGCGGGCTCACCAAGAGCGCGCAGTTCCCGTTCCACTTCTGGCTGCCGCACGCGATGGCGGCGCCGACGCCGGTCTCCGCCTACCTGCACTCGGCGACGATGGTCAAGGCCGGCGTCTTTCTGCTCGCACGGCTCTGGCCCGTGCTCGCCGGCACCGACGCGTGGTTCTGGATCGTCGGCGGCGCCGGCCTCGCGACGCTGCTGCTCGGCGCGTACGCGGCGATGTTCCAGAACGACCTCAAGGCGCTGCTCGCGTACTCGACGATCAGCCACCTCGGCCTGATCACGCTGCTGCTCGGGCTGAACAGTCCGCTCGGCGCCGTCGCGGCCGTCTTCCACACGATGAACCACGCGACCTTCAAGGCGTCGCTCTTCATGGCGGTCGGCATCGTCGACCACGAGACGGGGACGCGCGACCTGCGCCGGCTCGACGGCCTCGTGCGCAGCATGCCGATCACGGCGACGCTCGCAATGGTCGCATCGGCGGCGATGGCCGGCGTGCCGCTGCTGAACGGCTTCCTCTCGAAGGAGATGTTCTTCGCCGAGACGGTGTTCGTGACCGGCGCGCCGTGGGTCGAGGTCGGCCTGCCGCTCGCGGCGACGCTCGCCGGCATCTTCGCCGTCGTCTACTCGCTGCGCTTCGGGCACGACGTCTTCTTCGGCCCGCCGCCGCGCGACCTGCCGCGCCAGCCGCACGAGCCGGTGTTCTGGATGCGGCTGCCGATCGAGGTGCTGGTGATCGCGTGCCTCGTCGTCGGCATCTTCCCGGCGTGGTCGATCGGCACGGTGCTCGACGCCGCCGCGCGGCCGGTGGTCGGCGGCGCGCTGCCCGAATTCAGCCTCGCGCTGTGGCACGGCTTCAACGCGCCGTTGGCGATGAGCCTGGTCGCGCTCGCCGGCGGCGTCGCCGTCTACCGGATCTTCGGCGAGCGCTTCAAGCGGAGGACGCTGCGCGGCGCGCCGCTGATCGACCGGCTCGACGGCAAGCGCCTGTTCGAGGGCGCGCTCGCCGCGCTGACCGCGCTGGCGCGGCGGCTGCGCCGCGCCGGCTCGACTCGCCACCTGCAGCCGCAGCTGCTGTGGATGGTGCTCGTCGCCGGCGCCGCGGCGCTCGGCTCGGCGCTCATCGTGCCGCTCGAATGGGGCGACCGCGCGAGGATCCCGGTCCGCCTCGGCTTCGTCGTGCGCTGGGTCGTCGGCGCCGCGGCGGCGATCGGCGCCGCATGGCAGGCCAAGTTCCACCGCCTCGCGGCGCTGACGATGCTCGCGATCGTCGGCCTGATGCTGTGCGTCACGTTCGCCTGGTTCTCGGCGCCCGACCTCGCCCTGACGCAGATCGCGGTCGAGGTCGTGACGACCGTGCTCTTCCTG
>DASSRF010000007.1:0-3755 GCA_035701945.1 Caldimonas sp.
GCCTCCTTCGGGCCTTCGTCTTCGAGCACGAGGTCGAACGCCACGACGCGTGCCGCGGCGGACGCCGCATTGCCGATCAGGACGGCGTGCTCGGCGCGCCAGCTCGGGCCGAACTTGCGCTTGATGGATCGTTCGGTCCGCTCGTCGATCCCGACCAGCACCACATCGCCGCTCCATGGCGTCTCGTGCCGTCCCGCCAGGCCGGCGAGCAGCATCGTCGCCCCGGCGAAACGCGTGTCGATGTTGAAGACATCGAGCGCATTGAACAAGTTGCCCAGGAACAGCGCCAGCGCCGCAACCGCGCTGGCGAGCAGGGCACCCAGACGGCGCTTGCGCTCGTTCTCCTTCTGCTGACGCTCCTCTCCGAGCCGTCGAGACTCGGCCATGCGCTCTTCGGCTTCTCGGCGCGCGTCCTCCTCGCGCTTCTTCGCTTCCGCCTCGAGTCGCTTCGCCTTCTGCTCGAACGTCTCGCCCTGGATCCGCTCGAGCAGCGTGTTGATGCTCGCCTGCTCCGAACGCTCGTCGAACGACAGCATGCTGAGCCGAGCCAGCGTCGCCAGCTCGTGCGGCAGCGCGCCCTCGGGCGGCGGCCTCGCGCTGGCGATCAGGACCGGAACGACGTGCAGCCGCGTCGCCGCGCGCGCCGGATCGGCGAGTGCCGCGGCGCGCAGGCGCAGCGCCTCGGCGACCTCGTGGCGGACCCAGTCGGCGCTGCCGAGCCGTGCGTCGAGCAGCTCGACCCAGCGCGGACCGATGATGACGAGAACGACGTTCGCTTTCTCGATGGCGGCGTCGATCACGGAGACGAAGTCGTCCCCGGCCTCGATGTTGTCGATGTCGCGGAAGACGTTCGCGATGTCGGGCCGCTCGCTCAGCGCCCTCTTCAGGAGCGCGACCGTCGTCGCGTTATCGTCGCGGCGATAACTGATGAAGACGTTCTTCGGGCGGCCGGCCCCGGCCGCGTCGGCCGCTGCTGAGCTCAATCGATTCGCACTGTCTGGCCGGTCCGATGGCACCCGCGCATGCAGTTCTCCGCTGCCGTTTCGCCACGGCACCTTACGAAAGGCGCGGGACCCGTGTCAAGGTCGGCCACAATGCGAGCGCGTTGCCGGGATCGCACGCTGCACCGTCGCAGGGAGGTGATCGCACCATGATCTTCGAGCAGGTCGCCACCGGCGGATGCCAGTCCTACCTCGTCGGCTGCGCCGACACCTGCGCCGCGGCGCTGATCGACCCCGAGGTCCGCCAGGTCGATCGCTACCTCGCGCTGGCGACGCGCGACGGCCTGCGCATCCGCTTCGTCATCGACACCCATACCCACGCCGACCACTTCTCGGCGTCGCGCCGGATGGCCGAGCGGCTCGGCGCGATGACGGTGATGCACCGCGCGAGCCCCGCGCCCGGGATCGCGATGCGCGTCGACGACGGCGAGTCGATCGTGATCGGCAAGCTCCGCCTCCAGGTGCTCCACACGCCCGGCCACACCGCCGACTCGATGTGCCTGGTCGGCGACGACCGCGTCTTCACCGGCGACACGCTCCTGATCGGCGGCACCGGCCGCACCGACCTGCCGACCGGCGACCCCGAGGCGCTCCACGAGAGCCTGTTCGGCAAGCTCCTCAAGCTCGACCCCGAGCTGCTCGTCTATCCGGCGCATGACTACAAGGGGCGCAGCCATTCGACGATCGGCGCCGAGCTCGCCAACAACCCGCGCCTGCAGCAGCGGGACCGCGCCGCCTTCGTCGCGATGATGAAGAGCCTCGAGCTCTCGATGCCGACGCACCTCACCGAGGCGCTGCGGACGAACATGAGCGGCGGCAAGACGGTCGACGAGATGCTCGCCGAGGCGGCGGCGATCGTGCCCTTCATGAGCATGGCCGAGCTGCGCCGGCGCGTCGACGCCGGCGCCAACGACCTGATCGTTCTCGACGTTCGCGAGAAGGACGCCTACGACGCCGGCCACATCCCCGGCGCGCGCCTGCTGCCGCGCGGCCAGCTCGAGCTGCGCGTCGACAAGGAGCTGCCCGACCCGACCGCGCGCATCGTGACGTGCTGCGACTTCGGTCGCATTTCGACGCTCGCCGCGGCGACATTGCGCGCGATGGGCTTCCAGCGCACCGTCGCGCTCGACGGCGGCATGAAAGCCTGGCGCGAAGCCGGCTATCCCACCAAGGCCAGCGCCGCTCCCTGAGCTGCCGCGCCTTCGCGCGTCGTCCTCAGGCGTTCGCCGGCAGCAGCCGCCCGCGCACGAACGCGCTCAGCGAATCGACCGCGAAGACGAGGACGAACATCGCGATCAGCAGCGTCGCCGCTTGCGCCTGCTGGAAGATCGAGAGGTGGAAGTAGAGCAGCTGGCCGAGACCGCCGGCGCCGACGAAGCCGAGCACCGCGGCCATGCGGATGTTCATCTCGAGGCGGTAGAGCGCGTAGGCGATCGCCTGGGCGAAGACGAGCGGAAGCGTCGCGTACGCGAACGCCGCGACGCGGCCGCTGCCGGCATCGCGCAACGCCAGCTCGGGCGCGCGCGGCGCGTTCTCGAGGCTCTCGGCGTAAAGGCGGCCGAGGACGCCGGTCGTGTGCAGCGCGAGCGCGAGCGTTCCCGCGAACGGTCCGAGGCCGGCGGCGATCACCATCAGCGCCGCCCAGACGAGCTCGGGAACGCTGCGCAGGAAATTGAGCGCGAGGCGCGCGCCGAGCTGCGCCGCGACGCCGAATCGGCCCGATGCCGGCAGCGCAAGGACGCCGCCCGCCGCGGCCGCGAGCAAGGTGCCGATCGCGGCGACGGCGAACGTCTGCAGCGCGCCCCAGGTCGCCTTGGCGACGAACGCCGGCGAGACGTCCGGCGGAAAGAACTCGGCGATGAACTTCGCCATCAGCCGCATCGACTCGGCCGCGAACAGCTGTTTCCAGTCGACCGCGAGGTAGGCGAAGCTCGCGACGACGGCGGCGACGACGCCGAGCGCGAGCGCGATGCAGCCCCAGCACGGCCGGTTGCGCGCGATCGCCGCGGCGGCGCTCATGCCAGCACCCGCCGGATGACCGCGCTCAGCGCGTCGGCGACGATGACGAGGGCGAGGAAGGTGAGCAGGATCGAGCTCGTCTCGCCGCCGTTGAGCATCTTCATCGACTGGTCCATCAGCTGGCCGAGCCCGCCGGCGCCCACGAAGCCCATCACCACCGAAGCGCGCACCGCGCACTCCCAGCGGTAGACCGTGTACGACGCGAGCTCCTGTGCGGTGCTCGGAACGAGCGCGTAGAAGAGCGCGGCAATGCGCGGGCTGCCGGCCTCGAGCAGCGCCCGCGCCGAGCGCGTGTCGCCCGATTCGAGGATCTCGGTGTAGACCTTGCCGAGCATGCCGCCGTAGGTGACGGCGAGCGCGAGCACGCCGGAGCCGGGGCCGAGGCCGAGCGCGCGCACGAAGACGAGCGCCCAGACGACCTCGGGAATCGCGCGCAGGAACGTCAGGATCGCGCGCGCGCCGGTGCGCACGGCGGTGCCCCTGGCGCGCCCGGGGCCGGGGCCGATCCGCGAGACCGCGAGCGAGCGCGTCGCCACGACCGCGAGCGGAACGGCGACGACGAACGCGAGCGCGATCCCTGCGGTCGCGATCGCCAGGGTCTCGAGCGTCGCTTTCCAGAGCAGGGCGAGAAAGTCGGGCGCGGTCGACGGCGGCAGGAAGCCGGCGAGGAAGTTCGCCATCACCTGCACGCTCCCCGGCTCGAGCAGCCGCCACGGCTTGAACTCGGCGAGCGCG
>DASSRF010000008.1:0-18191 GCA_035701945.1 Caldimonas sp.
GTCGCCGCGATCGCCTGGAGCGATCCGGCGCGTGCCGCCTCGTTCGCGGCGTGGCTCGCCGCCGTCGCGCCGCGCCACGCGCTCATCGCGTCGTCGCTCAGGCGAGCGTCGGTCGACGCGAGCTTTCGCCGCTACTTCCGCGCCGACCGTGCCGGCGGCGGCAGCTTCGTCGTCATGGACGCGCCGCCACCGCACGAGGACGTGCGCCCGTTCGTCCACGTCGCTGCGCTGATCGCCGCCGCCGGGCTGCACGCGCCGCGCGTCCTCGAGGCCGACGTCGAGCAGGGCTTCCTGCTTCTCGACGACCTCGGCGATGCGCTCTACCTCGCGGCGCTGCAGCGCGCGCAGGCCGAGGGCGACCTCGCGCGCGCCGACCGTCTGATGCGCGACGCGATCGCCGCGCTCGTCGTCTGGCAGCAGAAGGTGCCGGGCGCCGCGCTGCCGCCGTACGACGACGCGCTGCTGCGCCGCGAGCTCGAGCTCTTCCCCGAGTGGTGCGTCGCGCGCGAGTGCGCCGTGACGTGGAGCGCGGCCGACGTCGCGGTCTGGCGCGCGGTCTCCGACACGCTCGTCGCCGCCGCGCTCGCGCAGCCGACCGTCGCCGTCCACCGCGACTGGATGCCGCGAAATCTCATGGTCGCCGAACCGAACCCCGGGATCCTCGACTTCCAGGACGCAGTGCGCGGGCCGATCGCGTACGACGTCGCCTCGCTCCTGCGCGACGCGTTCGTCTCGTGGGACGAGGAGCACGAGCTCGACTGGGCGATCCGCTACTGGGAAGCCGCGCGCAAGGCGGCGCTGCCGGTGCCGGCGGACTTCGGCGAGTTCTGGCGCAACGTCGAGTGGATCGGGTTGCAGCGCCATCTCAAGGTGCTCGGCATCTTCTCGCGCCTCAAGCACCGCGACGGCAAGCCGGCCTACAGCGCCGACCTGCCGCGCTTCTTCGCCTACGCGCACAAGGTCGCGACGCGCTACGAGGCGCTCAGGCCGCTCGCGCGGCTGCTCGAGCCGCTGATGGGCGCGGCGCGGATCGAAGCGTTCCACTGACGCGCGCGCCACGGCGCCGCGACAATCGGCGCGTGCTGCGCGTGACCGAACTTCGCCTGCCGCTCGAGCACGCCGACGCCGAGCTGCGCGCTGCGATCGTCGCGCGGCTCGGCATCGGCGACGGCGCGCTTCGCGCCTTCAGCGTCTTTCGCCGCGGCCACGACGCGCGCCGCAAGGCGCAGATCGTCGCCGTCTACACGGTCGATTGCGACGTCGCCGACGAGGACGCCGTGCTCGCCCGCCATCGCGGCGACCCGCACGTGCGCGCCACTCCCGACATGCGCTATCGCTTCGTCGCGCACGCACCCGCCGACTTCGCAACGAGCGCAGCACCGCGGCCGCTCGTCGTCGGCTTCGGGCCGTGCGGCATCTTCGCCGCGCTCGTCCTCGCGCAGATGGGGCTTCGCCCGATCGTCGTCGAGCGCGGCCGCGCCGTCCGCGAGCGGACCAGGGACACCTGGGGGCTGTGGCGGCGCGGCGTCCTCGACCCGGAGTCGAACGTGCAGTTCGGCGAAGGCGGCGCCGGCACGTTCTCCGACGGCAAGCTCTGGAGCCAGATCAGCGACCCGCGCCACCTCACGCGCAAGGTGATCGACGAGCTCGTGCGCGCCGGCGCGCCGGAAGAGATCGCGTGGGCCGCCAAGCCGCACATCGGGACGTTTCGCCTGGTCGCGGTCGTCGAGCGCATGCGTGCGGAGATCGAGCGCCTCGGCGGCGAGATCCGCTTTGCGACGCGCGTGGCCGACCTCCGCATCGAAGACGGCGCGGTGCGCGGCGTCGTCGTCGAGCGCGCGGGCGAAGGCGACGGCGGACGCGCGCGCGAGGAGATCGTCGCCGAGCACGTCGTCGTCGCGCCCGGCCACAGCGCGCGCGACACCTTCGCCATGCTGCACGCGCGCGGCGTCCGCATCGAGGCGAAGCCGTTCTCGATCGGCGTTCGCATCGAGCATCCGCAGTCGCTGATCGACCGCGCGCGTTACGGCGCCGCGGCCGGCCATCCGCTGCTCGGCGCCGCCGACTACCGGCTCGTCCACCACGCGAAGAACGGCCGCACGGTCTACAGCTTCTGCATGTGTCCCGGCGGCACCGTCGTCGCCGCGACATCGGAGCCCGAGCGCGTCGTCACCAACGGCATGAGCCAGTACTCGCGCAACGAGCGCAACGCCAACGCCGGAATCGTCGTCGGCATCGCCGCCGCCGACTACGCCGTTGCGGGCACGACGAACGACGGCGCCGGTCCGCTCGCCGGCATCGCGTTCCAGCGCTTCTGGGAATCGCGTGCGTTCGCGCTCGGCGGCGGCGGCTACCAGGCGCCGGGGCAGCGCGTCGGCGACTTCCTGCGCGGCCGGCCGTCGACGGCGTTCGGCAGCGTCGTGCCGTCGTACCGGCCGGGGGTTCGCTGCGTCGACCTCGCCGACCCTGCGCAACCGGCGCTGCCCGACTACGCGATCGAGGCGATCCGCGAAGCGCTGCCGGCGTTCGACCGCCAGATCCGCGGCTTCGCGCTCGACGACGCGATGCTGACCGGAGTCGAGACGCGAACGTCGTCGCCGATCCGGCTGACGCGCGGCCACGATCGCCAGAGCGTCAACGTCCGCGGCCTCTATCCCGCAGGCGAAGGCGCGGGCTACGCGGGCGGGATCATGTCGGCCGCGGTCGACGGCATCGAGACCGCCGAGGCGGTCGCGACCGCGATCGTGGGCAGCGTGCGCTGAACGACGCCGCTGACGTGGCTCAGGCGCGCGCGCCGCGACGCCGTCGGCGACCGACGAAGCCGAGCACTGCGAAACCGGCGGCCAGGAGCGCGTACGTCTCGGGCTCGGGCACCGGCGGCGGGATGACGACGAGGTTCTGGTCGAACCAGAGGAAGTGGTTCGCGAGCGCGGCGTTGATCGTCGACGTGTTCGACCCTTCGAGCACCTCGGACGAGCCGGCGCCGTTGCCGAACCCGACCGCCGCGGTCGTGCTCGTGTCGGTGCCGATCCAGGGCATCCCCTGGTAGAAGAAGCCGATCGTGCCTTCGCCGTTCGGGATCGCGAAGCCGGGCCCGCGGACGACGAGCTGGAAGGTATTGAGCTGGTCGTCGTGGCTGTTGAAGTAGCCGACGTGGTCCCAGGTGAGGATGATCTCGTTGGCGATGTCGGTGCGCAGGTGCAGCACGCCGCTCAGCGCGCCGCGGGTGTCGACGTCGGCGAAGTACGGCGAGATCACCGGCTCGGTCGAGCCCGTCGGGCCGTTCGGGATGAATGCCGAGATGCCGTTGTTGAAGCTGATGCTGCCGTTGTTGTTGGCGAAGAACTGCGTGTAGCTCGTGCCGAAGAAGTCGAGCGTGAAGCCGAGGTCGATCGGGCCGCTGAAGCCGTCGTCGTTGCGGCCGGAGGCGTTGCCGGCGCCGTTCGCGTTGCCGCCGCCTGTCATCACGACGATGCTGCCGATGCCGCCGCCGATGATGTCGGTGTAGAGCTGCGTCGACGGCGTGAGCGCGGTCTGCGGGATGACCGTGTTGTCCGCCTGCGCCGGCATCGACGCCGACCAAAGGAGCGCAGCCGCGACGACGGCGGCCCGACGCGTCAACTCGAGCATGTCTTTCCCCTTGAGCTGGTGGAGCGCGCAGATGTGAGCAAATGTTGCTCGCGCAGTGCCCGACGATGGCACCGCGCCGCGGGCGCTCACATCCCGCGTTTCGGGGGTGCCGGCGTCAGGTCGTCGCGGCGATCACCTGCGCGACCGCCGCGGTCAGCTTCTTGCCGTACGGCACGTGCAGGAACTCGTTCGGGCCGTGCGCGTTGCTCTTCGGCCCGAGCACGCCGCAGACCATCATCTGCGCCTTCGGGAAGCTCTGCTGCAGCATCGCCATCAGCGGGATCGTGCCGCCCTGGCCGATGAAGCCGCACGGCGCTCCGAACTGCGCGTTCGACGCCGCGTGCAGCGCGCTTTCGAGCCACGGCGCGAGGCTCGGCGCGTTCCAGCCGCTCGCTCCGTGCGCTTCGTGCTCGTGGCCGGGCCGGCCGTCGGTGCAGAAGGTGACCTTCGCGTTGTACGGCGCGTTGTCCTCGAGCAGCTTCTTCAGCGCCTGCGCGGCGGCGTCGCCGTCGACGAGCGGCGGCGTGCGCAGGCTGAGCTTGAACGCGGTGCACGGGCGCAGCACGTTGCCCGCGTCCTTGAGAGCCGGGATGCCGGCGACTCCGGTGACCGAGAGCGTCGGCCGCCAGGTGCGGTTGATGAGCGCCTCGACCGGATCGGTCGTCGTCGGCAGCGTCGGGCCGCCGTCGGCGCCGCACGCCCACGGGAAGCGCTTCCACACCTCGTCGCCGAGGATCTGCGCCGCGGCCTTCGCCTGCTCGACGCGTTCGACCGGGATCGCGCAATGGAAGCTCTCGGGCAGGAGGCGCCCGGTCTTCGCATCCTCGAGGCGATCGAGCACCTGGCGCAGGACCCGAAAGCTCGACGGCACGACGCCGCTGGCGTCGCCCGAGTGGACGCCCTCGGTGAGGATCTCGACCTTGAGCGTGCCGGTGATGTTGCCGCGCAAGCTCGTCGTCAGCCAGAGCTGGTCGTAGTTGCCGGCGCCGCTGTCGAGACAGACGACGAGGCCGATCGCGCCGAGCCGATCGCGCAGCGCGTCGACGTAGAACGGCAGGTCGGGCGAGCCGCTCTCCTCGCACGTCTCGACGATGCCCACGCAGCGCGGCCGCGCGATGCCTTGCTCGTCGAGCGATCGGATCGCGGTGATCGCGGCGTAGATCGCGTAGCCGTCGTCGGCGCCGCCGCGGCCGTAGAGCAGGCCGTTCTCGAAGCGCGGCGTCCACGGCCCGAAGCCCGGCTTCCAGCCCTCGAACTCCGGCTGCTTGTCGAGGTGGCCGTAGAGGCACACGGTCGCGGCGCCGGCGTCGTTGCCGCCGGCGCGCGTCGCCGGCACGTCGAAGAAGATGACCGGCGTCCTGCCCTCGAGACGGATCACCTCGAGCTTGAGCCCGGCGACGCGCTGGCGCTCGACCCACGCGGCGGCGTCGCGGACGACGCGATCGATGTGGCCGTGCTCCTGCCACTCGGCGTCGAACATCGGGCTCTTCGCCGGGACCGCGATGTAGTCGGTGATGCGCGGGACGATCTCGTCGTCCCATGCGCGCGCTGCGAAGCGGCCGAGCGCCTCGGCTTCGTCCGCGCTGGCGCCGGGCCGCCCCAAGCCAGCGCGCGCCCTCTCGGGGGGCAGCGCAGCGGCGCGAGCCGCAAGCGTGGGGGCACCTTCCTTGATCGGCTGCAGCGGCTCGCGTGCGTTCACGTCGTGCTCCTCGAAGGGGAAGCGACGAGTGTATCGAGCCACGCCGTCAGCACCGCCAAGACCTCGCCGCGCTCGGGCTCGTTGAAGATCTCGTGGAAGAGCGGCGCGAACGCGCGCGCGGTGACGATGCCCTCGGGAGCGGCGGCGGCGAACGCCGCGCTTCCCGCCGGGACGACGAGGCGATCGCTGCCGGCATAGAGGAGCAGCGTCGGCACGGTCCAGCGCGGGGCGAGCGCGCGCACCCGCGGTCCGGCGTCGGCGAGGAAGCGGACGAGGCGCGGCGCGACGCGGTCGTGGACGAGGTCGTCGCCGCGGTACGCGGCGACGACCGCGGCGTCGCGCGAGATCGCTTCGACGTCGAGGCCGTTGCCGACGCCGAGGTTCGGCGCCAGCCGCTCGAGCATCGCGAGCAGCGCGCGCTTGGGCGCAGTCATGCCGATGTCGAGCGCCGGCGACGACATCACGAGCGCGTCGACGTCGCGCTGCCACGCCGGCCGCGGCGACTCGAGGCCAGCGGCGACGAAGCGACCGGCGACGAGGCCGCCGAGGCTGTGGCCGAGGAGGACGACGCGCTCGGGCGCGTCGCGTCGCACGTCGTCGAGCACCGCCGCGAGGTCGGCGAGCAGGTCGTCCTCGGCGGCGATGCGGCCACGCACGCCGGGGCTCGTGCCGTGGCCGCGCTGGTCGTAGCCGACGACGCTCCAGCCGTTGGCGTTGAGGTGCGCGGCGACGTCCGCGTGGCGGCCGACGTGTTCGCCGAGACCGTGCACGATGACAATGGTTCCCTTCGCGCCTTCGGCCGGCCAGTCGCGCCGGCGCAGCAGCAGGCCGTCGCGCGTTCGCACCGTCGCTTTGCTCGAGGGCATCTCCGCCATGAACGACTCCAACGAATTCTTCGCACTGTCGCACGAACGCGGCGTCGCCCATCTCCAGCTCAACCGCCCCGAGCGGATGAACACGATGACGCCGGCGTTCTTCCCGACGGTGCGCGACGCGGTGCGCGCGCTCAGCGATGGCGGCGAGACGCGCGCGCTCGTGATCTCGTCGACCGGCAAGCACTTCTCGGCGGGAATGGCGCTCGACGTCTTCGCCGGCGACGAGCTCGCGCTCGCCGCGAAGACGCCGCGCGAGCGGCTGAGCTTCCAGCAGTCGCTGCGAAAGCTCATGGACTGCTTCACCGCGCTCGACGAGGCGCGCTTCCCGATCGTCTGCGCGATCCAGGGAGCGTGCGTCGGCGGCGCGCTCGACCTCGCGACCGCGTGCGACGTGCGCGTCTGCAGCGCCGACGCGTTCTTCACGGTGCAGGAGATCTCGATCGGCATGGCCGCCGACCTCGGGGTGCTGCAGCGGCTGCCGAAGATCGTGCCGCAGGGCGTCGCGCGCGAGATGGCGTACACCGGCGAGCGCGTCGGCGCCGGGCGCGCGCTCGCGATCGGTCTCGTCAACGAAGTGCTCGCCGACGCCGACGCAGCGCGCGAACGCGCGCTCGCGCTGGCACGAACGATCGCGTCGACGTCGCCGCTCGCGATCGCCGGCACCAAGCTCGCGCTCAACCACGCGCGCGACCATTCGACGGCGTCGGCGCTCGAGCAGATGACGCTGCTGCAGAGCGCGATCTTCGACACCGACGAGATGGCGTCGGCGATCGCGGCGTGGAAATCGAAGCGAGATGCCGAATTCGCCGCACTCGCGCCGGTCGCGAGCGTCCAGGCGCGCGGCCGCGCGGGCTAGACTGGTTCGATGGGGGGATCGCCGCGTCACGAGACGGGTCCGGCCGGCCGCCGCATCGGCGCGCCGTGGACGACGGTGGTGCTGGCGAGCGCGCTTCTCGGTGCATGCGCGACGCCGGCCAAGAAGCCCGTCCAGGTGCCGGCGTACGTCGCGCCCGCGGGCGTGCAGACGGCGCGGCTGCTCAGCCGCGGCGCGGTGAACGCCGGCGACGCCTACGGCGTCATCGTCTTCGAAGATGCCGCCAACTGCGCCGGCCCGCGCCTCGCGAGCGCAGGCAACTCGACGCGAACGCCCAAGGCGACCGAGATCGAAGCCGGCAAGACGACGACGCTCGACTTCGTCGTCGCACATCCAGACAAGACCGCGTGCCGCGTGCGCTGGTCGTTCGTGCCCGATGCCGGCAAGACGTACCTCGTCGCCGGCGCGCTCAACGCGAAGGGCTGCAGCGCGCGCCTGCTCGACGCGACCGACCCCGATCACATGAAGGCCGAGGCGAGCGCGCAGCGCCGCAATCTCGGCGGCAGCACATGCAGCGCGCTCGTCGCCAGGCCGGCGGCGACGACCGCGGTCGGCGGCGAGCAGAGCGGCGAGGCCGTGCTCCGGCCAGGCGCGACCGCCGACGACCTGCAGGGACTGATCGGGCAGTGAAGCGCGCCGCTAGCGCCGCCGCGGCGCTGTGCCTCGGCGTCAATGCGGGCGCTGCCGCGGCGCTGACGCCGGCCGAGGTCTACGCGCTGGTGTCGCCGAGCGTCTGGCGCGTCGTCACCTACGACGTCGACGGCCTGCCGCTGTCGCAGGGCAGCGCCGTCGTCGTCGGCGCCGAGTCGCTGGTCACCAACTGCCACGTCCTCGCCAAGGCCAGACGCGTCGTCGTCCGCCACGAGAAGACGAGCCTCGACGCCAGGCTCGAGATGTGGGACACGCCGCGCGACGTCTGCCAGCTGCGCGCCGCCGGGCTGACCGCGGCGCCGGTGCGGATCGCGCCGACGTCGAGCGTCGTCGTCGGCGAGAACGTGTACGCGATCGGCACCCCGCGCGGCCTCGAGCTGACGATGAGCGCCGGCCTCGTCTCGTCGCTGCGCAGGAACAACGCCGGCCAGGTCGTGCTCGTGCAGACGTCGGCGTCGATCTCGGGCGGATCGAGCGGCGGCGGCCTGTTCGACGACAGCGGCGCGCTCGTCGGCCTGACGACGATCGGCTCGGTGACCGGCGACGCGCAGAACCTCAACTTCGCGATTCCCGCCGACTGGATCGTCGAGCTACCCGACCGCCACGCGCGCCTCAGCAAGAAGCCGAAGCGCGCCGACGACACCGCGTCTGCGCCGTCGTCGGGTCGCTGAGCGGCGCGGTTGCCACAGGGCACGGCACGTGCCCGCAGCGCTCGGGCGCTTCCCTACTGGCCGGCGCCGATCGGGGCGACTAGAACCCTGGCTCCGCCCCTCGGACATCGCTGAAAGAGCCCAGACATGAGATCCGCACTCGTTCGTGCCGCGCTCGCGTGCGCGAGCTTCACCCTGCTTGCCCCGGCCTACGCGGTCGATCCCGGTGAGATCGACACCTTCTCGAGCGGCATCGAAGGCTGGTTCGCCGGTGGCGGGCCGTCCGGCCAGATTCCGTCGGTGCCTCCGAGCGTGGTCGCGAGCGGCGGCCCCGCCGGCGCGGGCGACAGCTTCCTGCTCCTCACCGCGAACGGCAGCGACGGCCCCGGCGGCCGTCTCGTCGGCATGAACGCTGCGCAGTGGGCGGGCGACTACACGGCAGCGGGGATCGGCGCGATCGCGATGGACCTGCGCAACCTCGGCGACAGCGATCTGAGCATCCGTCTCTACTTCGAGGATCCGATTCCCGGGCCGCCGATGAACGAGGCGCTGACGACACAGAGCGTCGTGCTGCCGGCCGGCAGCGGCTGGACGCACGCGGTCTTCACGATCGCGCCGGGCGATCTCACCGTGCTGCAGGGCAGCGCGACGACGCTGCTCGCGAACACGACGGTGCTGCGCATCTTCAGCGGCGCCGCTGCCGAGTTTCCGCCGGCTCGGCTGACCGGCGCGCTCGGCGTCGACAACATCCAGGCCATCGCCGCCGTTCCCGAGCCTTCGACCTTGGCATTGCTCGCCGGCGGTTTCGGCTGGCTGGCGCTGCGGACGCGCCGACGCCGCGGCCGCCGCTGAATCAGCGCGCGATCGCGGCGCGAGCGAAGACGAGCAGCAGGTTGTTGGCCGGCATCGCCTCGCGCTCGCGCAGACGCAGTCCGGCGGCTTCGGCTTCGCGCGCGACGTCCGCGAGCCGACGCAGGCCCCACGCCGGGTCGCGCGCACGCAGGTCGGCGTCGAACGCGACGTTGCTCGCCGCCGTCGGCGTGCCGTCGACGACGAAGGGACCGTAGACGACGAGCAGTCCGTGCGGCGCGAGGTGCCGCGCGGCGCCGTCCATCAGCGCAGCGCACGTCGGCCACGGCGAGATGTGCAGCATGTTGGCGCTGAAGATCAGGTCGACGCGGTCGGGAACGCCCGGCCAGGGTGTTCGCATGACGTCGAGCGCGAGCGCAGGGCGGACGTTGGCGAGGTCGGCGCACCAGGAGTCGATCGAAGCGAGCGCGCTCGCGTCGCCGTCGCTCGGCTGCCATTGCCAGCCGGGCAGCGCAGCGGCGAAGTGCGCTGCGTGCTGACCGGTGCCGCTCGCGATCTCGAGCGCGACGCCGCGCGACGGCAGCAAGCGCTCGAGCGCAGCGAGGATCGGTGCGCGGTTGCGCTCGGCGGGCGCGCTGTGACGCCGCGCGCTCGGCCGCGAAACCTCGTCGCTCATTGCGGCGGCGGAATCGCCGGCGTCGTCCCGGCGGCGAGCTCGGCCGCTTCGTTCCAGCCGCCGCCGAGCGCACGGTAGAGCGCGACCTGGTTCTGCAGTCGCTGCGCCTGCGTCTGCACGAGCAGGATCTGCGCAGCGAAGAGCGTGCGCGCCGCGTCGAGCGTGTCGAGGAAGCTCGCGGCGCCCGAGCGGTAGCGCAGGTCGGCGAGGCGGTATGCGATCGCGAGCGCGTTCGTCTGCGCCGCCTGCGCGCGCAGCTGCTCGCCGAGCGTCGCGCGGCCGGCGAGACCGTCGGAGACCTCGCGGAACGCGTTCTGGATCGAATGCTCGTACTGCGCGACGGCGATGTCGAAGTTGGCGCGCGCGAGGTCGAGGTTGGCCTGGTTGCGGCCGGCATCGAAGATCGGCTGCAGCAGCTGGCCGGTTCCGGTCCACGCCCACGAGCCGCCCTTGAAGAGCCCCGACAGCTCGGTGCTCGCGGTGCCGAAGCTCGCGGTCAGCGAGATGCGCGGAAAGAACGCCGCGCGCGCAGCGCCGATGTTGGCGTTGGCGGCGGCGAGCTGCTGCTCCGAGGCGCGGATGTCCGGGCGGCGAGCGAGCAGGTCCGAAGGCAGCCCCGCGGGCACGTCGGTCGTGATCTGCTGCTGGTCGAGCGGCAACGGCGGCGGCAGGTCGGCCGGCAGCGGCTGGCCGACGAGCAGCACGAGCGCGTTCTGGTCGAGCGTGCGCTGGCGCTCGGACTGCGCGAGCGTCGCGCGCGCACCCTCGAGGAGCGACTCGGCCTGGCGGAAGTCGAGCTCCGACGAGACGCCGTTGTCGAAGCGCAGCTTGGTCAGCCGCAGCGACTCCTCGCGCGTCTTCAGCGTCTCCTGCGTGACGCGCAGCAGCTCCTCGTCGGCGAGGACGTTGAGGTACGCGCCGGCGACCGACGAGACGATGCTGATCTGCACCGCCTTCCTCGCCTCGGCGGTCGCGAAGTACTGCGCGAGCGCCGCCTGGCTGAGGCTGCGCACGCGCCCGAAGAGGTCGATCTCGTAGCTCGCGACCTGGGCGCCGACCGCGTACACGTTGGCGACGCCGTTGCCGACCGGCGTGCGCGTCGCCGACGCGCCGATGCCGATCGTCGGCAGCTCGTCGGCGCGGCGAACGCCGTAGAGCGCGCGCGTCTGCTCGATGTTGAGGACGGCGACGCGCAGGTCGCGGTTGTTGACGAGCGCGAGCTCGATCAGGCGCTTCAGCCGCGGGTCGGCGAAGAAGCGCTGCCAGTCGAGGTCGGACGCCGGCGTGCCTGCGGTGACCGAGTCGGGAGCCGTTTCCGGCGGGTACGCCGGCGCGACCGGAGCTTCGGGCCGGTGGTACGTCGGGATGAACGAGCAGCCGGCGAGCGCCAGCGAAGCGACGGCAAGGATGCGACCGATCGCGCTATGCATGGCCCGGCTCCTCGTTGACGGTGTGCGACGACGACGACGCGATCGACGCCGCGCCCGCGGTCGCGTGGACACGGCCCTTGAAGATGCGGCGGACGACGACGAAGAAGACCGGCACGAAGACGACCGCGAGCAGCGTCGCGCTGATCATGCCGCCCATCACGCCGGTGCCGATCGCGCGCTGGCTCGCCGAGCCGGCGCCGGTCGCGATCGCGAGCGGCAGGACGCCGAGGACGAACGCGATCGACGTCATCAGGATCGGCCGGAAGCGCAGGTGCACCGCCTGCAGCGTCGCTTCGATCAGGTCCTTGCCCTCGGCGACGAGGTCCTTCGCGAACTCGATGATCAGGATCGCGTTCTTCGCCGACAAGCCGATGACGGTGATCAGGCCGACCTTGAAGAAGACGTCGTTCGGCATGCCGCGCAAGGTCGCGCCGATGACCGCGCCGAGGACGCCGAGCGGCACCGCGAGCAGCACCGCGAACGGGATCGACCAGCTCTCGTAGAGCGCCGACAGGCAGAGGAACACCGCGAGCATCGAGAACGCGAGCAGGATCGTCGCCGTCGACCCCGAGAGCCGCTCCTCGCGCGACTGCCCGGTCCACTCGTACGCGAATCCGGCCGGCAGCTGGCTGGCGAGGCGCTCCATCTCGTTCATCGCTTCGCCGGTCGAGTAGCCGGACGCGGCGTCGCCCGAGATCCGCATCGTCGGGTAGCCGTTGTAGCGGATCGTCTGGATCGGCCCGGTGATCCAGCGCGTCGTCGCCATCGCCGCCATCGGCACGGGCTTGCCCTGGTTGTTGAGGACGTTGAGCTGGAGCAGGTCGTCGGGCTGCATGCGGTCGGGCGCGTCGGCCTGGACGACGACGCGCTGCAAGCGACCGGCGTTCGGGAAGTCGTTGACGTACGCCGAGCCGAGCGCGGTCGACAGCACGGCGTTGATCGCGTCGAACGACACTCCCAGTGCGCTTGCCCGATCGCGGTCGATGTCGATCTGCAGCTGCGGCGCGTCCTCGAGGCCGTCGGGGCGGACTCCCGAGAGCACCTTGCTCTGCGCCGCCATGCCGAGCAGCTGGTTCCTCGCCGCGACGAGCGCGTCGTGGCCGTTGCCGCCGCGGTCCTGGAGCCGGAACGCGAAGCCGGTCGCGGTGCCGAGCTCGGGGATCGCCGGCGGCACGAGCGCGAAGATGAACGCGTCGCGGACGCGCGAGAGCGCGCCGAAGGCGCGCGCCGCGAGCGCCTGCGCCGAGTGCTGCGCGCCCTTGCGCTCGTCCCAGGGCTTGAGCGGGACGAAGGCGAGGCCCGCGTTCTGGCCCTGGCCCGAGAACGAGAAGCCGAGCACGCTCACCATCTTGTCGACCTCGGGCTGGCTGAGGAAGAAGCTCTCGGCCTGCTGCATCACCGCGAGCGTTCGCGCCTGCGTCGCGCCCGGCGGCAGCTGGACGTTGGCGATCAGGTAGCCCTGGTCCTCGGTCGGCAGGAACGAGCCCGGCATGTTCCTGAACATGACGAAGACGACGACGACGATCGCCGCGAAGGCGACGAGCATCGGCGCGATCCGGCGCAGGATCTTCGCCACCCAGCCTTCGTAGGCGTGCGTCGTCGCCTTGAAGCCGCGGTTGAACCAGCCGAAGAAGCCCCGCTTGGCCTGCTTGTGGCCCGCCTCGACCGGCTTCAGGAACGTCGCGCACAGCGCAGGCGTCAGCGACATCGCGAGGAAGACCGAGCACAGCATCGCGCTCACCATGACGAGCGAGAACTGGCGGTAGATGTTGCCGATCGAGCCGGAGAAGAACGCCATCGGCAGGAACACCGAGACGAGCGTCACGCTGATGCCGACCAGCGCCGCGGTGATCTGGCCCATCGCCTTCTTGGTCGCCTCGCGCGGAGGCAGGCCCTCCTCGCTCATGATCCGCTCGACGTTCTCGATCACGACGATCGCATCGTCGACGAGGATGCCGACCGCGAGCACCATCGCGAACATCGTCAGCACGTTGATCGAGTAGCCGAACGTCCACATCACCGAGAACGCGGCGAGCAGCGACACCGGCACCACGATCGTCGGGATCAGCGTGTAGCGGAAGCTCTGCAGGAACAGGTACATCACGAGGAAGACGAGCACGATCGCCTCGCCGAGCGTCTCGACGACCTGGCGGATCGAGATGCGGACGAAGCGCGAGCTGTCGTACGGGATGTCGTACTTGACTCCCGGCGGGAAGTAGCGCGCCAGCTCGGCCATCCGCGCATGGATCGCGGTCGCGGTCGCGAGCGCGTTGCCGGTCGGCGAGAGCTGCACGCCGATGCCGGTCGAGGGCTTGCCGTTGAGGCGCGCGGAGGTTCCGTAGCTCTGGCCGCCGAGCTCGATCCGCGCGACGTCCCTCAGCCGCACCGTCGAGCCGTCGGTGTTGGCGCGCAGGACGATGTCGCCGAACTGCTCGACCGTGGTCAGCTGGCCGGCGACGACGACGGTCGCGCTGATCGGCTGGTTGCCTGCGATCGGCAGGTCGCCGAGCGTTCCCGCCGAGACCTGCGCGTTCTGCGAGCGGATGGCGCTGTTGACGTCGCCCACCGAGAGGTTGAAGCCGACCAGCTTGGCGGGGTCGATCCAGATCCGCATCGCGCGCTCGGTGCCGAACAGCTGCGCCTGGCCGACGCCGTTGATGCGCTGGATCTCCGGCAGCACGTTGCGCGACGCGTAGTCGCCGAGCGCGATCGGGTCGTACGCCGGGTTGTCCGACGACAGGATCGTGAAGAGGAGGAAGTTCGAGCGCGCCTTGTCGACGCGAACGCCCTGCTGGGTCACCGCCGCCGGCAAGCGCGGCGCGGCGCGCGAGAGCCGGTTCTGGACGTCGACCTGCGCGAAGTTCGGATCGGTGCCGGGCTCGAACGTGAGCACGATCGAGCCGGTGCCGTTCGCCTGGCTCGTCGACTCGAGGTAGATCAGCCCCGGCGAGCCGTTCATCTCCTGCTCGATGACGCTGATCACCGTGGTCTCGAGCGTCTGCGCAGAGGCGCCCGGGTAGACCGCCGAGACGACGATCGCCGGCGGCGCGACGGTCGGGAACTGCGCGATCGGCAGCTGCGTGATCGCGACGCCGCCCATCACGACGATGAACAGCGCGATCACCCACGCGAAGATCGGGCGGTCGATGAAGAACTGCGCCATCGCCGATCCTTCAGCGCGACGCCGATGCCGCCGCGACCGCCGATGCCGCCGACGACGCCGAGCCCTGCGGCGCCGACGCCGCTTGCGGGCGCTGCCACGGCACCGGCTTGACCGGCGCGTTGCCGCGCAGCTTCTGGAAGCCGTCGACCATCACCATCTCGCCGGGCTTGAGGCCGTCGAGGATGACCCAGTCGCCGCCCTGCGCGGTGCCGACCTTGACCGGACGCGGCGAGACGGTGCCGTCGGCGGCGACGACCATGACGCTGTCGCCGGTCGAGCCGCGCTGCACCGCCTGCTGCGGAACGACCATCCCGGTCGGCGTCTCCGCCTGTTCGAGGCGGACGCGCACGTACATCCCGGGCAGCAGCAGGCCGCGCGGGTTGGGAACCTCGGCGCGCAGCGTGATCTGCCCCGAGGTCGGGTCGACGCTCAGGTCCGAGAAGAGCAGCTTGGCGCGCTGCGGATAGACGCTGCCGTCCTCGAGCACGATCTCGACGCTCGCCGAGTCGCTGCCGTCGGCGCGACGGAACTTGCCGCTGTCGATCGCCTTGCGGAGCGCCAGCACCTCGGTCGTCGACTGCGTGAAGTTGACGTACATCGGGTTGATCTGCTGGATCACCGCGAGCGGCGTCGCCTCGCCCTGGCCGACGAGTGCGCCTTCGGTGACGAGCGCGCGGCCGATGCGACCCGCGATCGGCGCGGTGACCGTCGCGTAGCCGAGGTTGATCTGGCCCGTCTTGAGGTTGGCCTTCGCTGCGGCGACGTCGGCCTCTGCGGTCTTCTGCGCCGCGACCGCGTTGGTGTAGTCCTGCTTGCTGATCGCATTGGCCTCGAGCAGCGGCTTGTAGCGCTCGACCTGCGCGCTCGCCTGCGCGAGCGTCGCCTGCGCGCGCGACAGCGTCGCCTGCGCGGCCGACACCGAAGCCTGCAGCGAGCTCGGATCGATCCTGAAGAGCGGCTGGCCGGCGCGGACGTCGCTGCCCTCGACGAACACGCGTTGCTGCAGGATCCCGGCAGCGCGGGCGCGCACCTGCGCGACGCGCGACGCCTCGAGCCGACCCGGCAGCTCGGTGACGAGCCCGACCGGCCGCGGCTGCACGGTGACGACGCCGACCTCGGCCGGGGGCGGGCCGCCGGCGCCCTTGCCGGCCGCCGGCGCGTTCTCGCTCTTCTGTCCGCACGCCGACACGAGCAGCGCGAGCGCGAGCGCCGCGAGCTGCGCGACGCGCGGCTGACGCAGCCTCGACGACAGGTCGTGGTTCATTCCGGGCACCTGTGCTGTTGTCGCCGAACCCCGATCGCTGGCATCCGGAGTGCCGCGGCGCCGCTCGCGCCGCGGGGCGCGGCAAAGCTGCCGAGAATAGCCGAGCCGCGTGGCTCGCGTCGGCCGCGCCTCAGACGCCCGCTTTCGCGAAGACGACCACCGAGACGCCGCGCGCCGGCGCGAGCGCGTCGCCGTTCTGGTACGAGTGCGGCAGGTTGCCGGGAAACGCGAGGACGTCGCCGCTCGCGAGCGCGTGCCGTTCGCCGGCGACGGTGACGGTGACGCGGCCGTCGAGGCAGGTGAAGAACTCGCGCGTTCCCGGCAGGTGCGGAGTGCCCGCCATCGCGGCGCCGGGAGCGAAGTCGAGCACTTCCATCATCTCGTCGGGCACCGGCTCGGGAACGAGGTCGCGGATGGTGACGCCGCGGCCCTTGACGCGAAACGCGACGTCGGCGGCCGGCCAGCGGCGCACGCTCGCACGCGGCGACGCGAGCAGCTCGTCGATCGGGACGCCGAGCGCGTGCGCGACCTTGACGAGGATGACGAGCGACGGATTGCCCGCCCCCGACTCCAGATTGGCGATCGTCGAGCGCGGCACCGCGGCGCCGCGCGCGAGCGCTTCCTGCGTCAGGCCGCGCGCGTGGCGCAGGCCGGCGAGGTTGCGCGCGAGGTGGGCGGCCGCTGCGCGGTCGTCTTCGCCCGCGTCGCCGTCGTTCGTCGTCGTCGCTGTCGTCATCGTGACTCTCTGCCAAGCCGCCGGACACGACGCTGGTCGATCGCGTCGCGCGGCCCTACCTTCGCGGCATCGCTTCTCACAGGACAACCATCATGACGCACTCCGAACCCGCACGGACGGCGCTTCGCGTCGCCGTCACCGGCGGCACGTCGGGCCTCGGCCGCGCGCTCGTCGAAGCGTTCGCGGCGCGCGGCGACGCCGTCGCCTTCGTCGCTCGCGACGCCGCCCGCGTCCGCGCGGTCGCCGCCGCCGTTCCCGGCAGCCACGGCATCGTCGGCGACGTCGCGAGCAAGGACGACACGCACGCGATCGCGCTGCAGGTCGGCGGCGCGCTCGGCGGCGTCGACGTCCTCGTCCACAACGCGTCGACGCTCGGCCCGGTTCCGCTCGCGCTCCTCGCCGACACCGAGTGCGAGGACTTCGAGCAGGCGCTCGCGACCAACGTGCTCGGGCCGTTTCGCCTGACCAAGGCGCTGCTCGGGTTGCTCGCGTCGTCGGCACGCGAATCGCGCGGTCGCGGCGAGCGCGCCGTCGTCGTCCACGTCACGAGCGATGCGGCGGTCACGCCGTACGCCGGCTGGGGCGCGTACGGCGCCAGCAAGGCGGCGCTCGCGCAGCTCGGCCGGATCTGGAACGAAGAGCTCGCGCCGCACGGCGTCGCCGTGATCGACGTCGACCCCGGCGACATGGACACGCCGATGCACGCCGCCGCGCTTCCCGACGCCGATCCGGCGACGCTCAGGCGCCCGCGCGACGCCGCCCGCGAGCTGATCGAGCGGATCGACCGCGAGCGCGCCGTGGCGCGCACGGCAGACGCACGATGAAGGCGGCGACCGCACCGGTGCAGCGGCCGCGCGACGCGCGGCTGCTCGTCGTCGACGCGTGCGGGCGCATCTCGCACCGGCCGCGCAGCGCGCTCGCCGAAGCCCTCGCGCCCGGCGACGTCGTCGTCGCCAACGACGCCGCGACCTGGCCAGCGAGTCTCGTCGGCACGCACGTCGCGACGGGCGGCGCGATCGAGGTGCGGCTCGCCGGACGCGCCTCGCTCGATGCCGACGACGTGCGGACGTTCTCTGCGGTCGTCTTCGGTGCCGGCGACCACCGCACGCCGACCGAGCAGCGTCCGCTGCCGCCGGCGCTCGCCGTCGACGACGCGCTCGCGCTCGGGCCGCTGACCGCGCACGTCGTCGCGGTGCTCGGCCACCCGCGACTCGTCGAGCTGCGCATCGACGGCGACGCCGACGCGATCCGCGCCGGCATCGCGCGCCACGGCCGGCCGGTGCAGTACGCGCACGTCGCGACGCCGCTCGCGCTCTGGGACGTCTGGACGCGGATCGCAGCGCTGCCGGCGGCGTTCGAGCCGCCGTCGGCGGCGTTCGCGCTCGACTGGCGCATGCTCGACCGCTTCGCGGCGCGCGGCATCGCGTTCGCGACGCTGACGCACGCCGCGGGGCTGTCGTCGACCGGCGACCCTGCGCTCGACGCGCGGTTGCCGCTCGACGAGCCCTATGTCATTCCGGCAGCGACGGTCGCGGCGATCGCCGCGACCAGGCGGCGCGACGGCCGTGTCGTCGCGCTCGGCACGACGGTCGCGCGCGCGCTCGAGCACGCCGCGTCCAGGCCCGGCGGCGTGCGTGCCGGCAACGCGCTGGCCGACAACCGCATCGGCGCGGCGACGCGGCTCGCGCTCGTCGACGCGATCGTCAGCGGCACGCATGAGCCGGGGACGAGCC
>DASSRF010000009.1:0-4190 GCA_035701945.1 Caldimonas sp.
GTCGAGATGGTCGACTTCGAGCGCGCCAAGGACAAGATCATGATGGGCCCCGAGCGCAAGTCGATGATCATGCCCGAGGAGGAACGCCGCAACACGGCGTACCACGAGGCCGGTCACGCGCTCGTCGCCCGGCTGATGCCGAAGACCGACCCGGTCCACAAGGTCACCGTCATCCCGCGCGGCCGCGCCCTCGGCGTGACGATGCAGCTGCCCGAGAACGACCGCTACTCGCTCGACAAGGAGCGCATGCTCTCGACGATCGCCGTCCTCTTCGGCGGCCGCATCGCGGAAGAAGTGTTCATGCACCAGATGACGACCGGCGCGAGCAACGACTTCGAGCGCGCGACGCAGATCGCGCGCGACATGGTGACGCGCTACGGCATGACCGACGAGCTCGGCCCGATGGTCTACGCCGAGAACGAGGGCGAGGTCTTCCTCGGCCGCTCGGTGACGAAGACGACCAACATGTCCGAAGAGACGATGAGGAAGGTCGACTCGGTGATCCGGCGCATCATCGACGAGCAGTACGCGGTCGCGAGAAAGCTCATCGAGGAGAACCAGGACAAGATCCACGCCATGGCCGCGGCGCTGCTCGAATGGGAGACGATCGACTCCGAGCAGATCGACGACATCATGGCCGGCAAGCCGCCGCGGCCGCCGAAGGACTGGACGCCGCCGTCGGCGCGGCCGACGAGCGTGCCGCCCGTCTCTTCGGGCAGCGCGCCGGCAGCCGCCTGAGGCATGCCGCGAACGGCGACGAGGACGGGGCTTCGGCCCCGTTTTTCATGACCGCTTCGCGCTGGCGCGCCGGCCGCTTCGAGCTCGATCTCGAGCGGCCGCGGGTGATGGCGATCGTCAACGTCACGCCCGATTCGTTCTCCGAAGTCGAGGCTGCGGCGAGCGCGTCGCAGGCGATCGGGCGCTGCGAGCGGCTGCTCGCCGAAGGCGCCGATCTGCTCGACATCGGCGGCGAGTCGACTCGCCCCGGCGCGCCTGCCATCGACGCTGCGACCGAGCTCGCGCGCGTCGTCCCGGTGCTGCGGGCGGCCGTGCGCATGGGCTGCCCGGTCTCGATCGACACCAGCAAGGCCGAGGTGATGCGTGCCGCGCTCGACCTCGGCGCCGACATCGTCAACGACGTCGGCGCGCTGCGCGGACCGGGGTCGCTCGACGTCGTGGCAGCGCACGGCGCGTGCGGCGTCTGCCTGATGCACATGCGCGGCACGCCGCAGACGATGCGCCACGCAGCGCGCTACGACGACGTCGTCGCCGAGGTCGCCGCATTCCTGCGCGAGCGCGTCGCCGCCGCCGAGGCGGCGGGCATCGCGCGCGAGCGGATCGTCGTCGACCCCGGAATCGGCTTTGCGAAGTCGCCCGAGCACAACGTCGCGCTCCTCGCGCGGCAGGAATCGCTCGCCGGGCTCGGCGTGCCGCTCCTCGTCGGCTGGTCGCGCAAGTCGACGCTCGCCCGCCTCGCCGGCGTCGCGACGCCGGCACCCGAACGCGGCGACGCCGAGCGCGCGCGCATCGTCGCGGCGAGCGTCGCCGCCGCCGTCCTCGCGGTCGAGCGCGGCGCGCGCATCGTCCGCGTCCACGACGTCGCCGCGACCGTCGCGGCGCTCGCGGTCTGGCGCGCCGCGCGCCGATAATCGCGGCGAACTTTTCGAGCCCACGCGCGACGCCATGAGCAGAACCTACTTCGGCACCGACGGCATCCGCGGCACGGTCGGCGAGGCGCCGATCACTCCCGACTTCATGCTGCGCCTCGGCCATGCGGTCGGCGCGGTGCTGCGCGGCGCAGGCAGCGAGCGGCGGCCGACGGTGCTGATCGGCAAGGACACGCGGATCTCGGGCTACATGATCGAATCGGCGCTCGAGGCGGGCTTCGCCTCCGCCGGAGTCGACGTCGTCCTCACCGGGCCGCTGCCGACCCCGGGGGTCGCGTACCTCACGCGTGCGCTCAGGCTCGACCTCGGTGTCGTCATCAGCGCCTCGCACAACCCGTTCGCCGACAACGGCATCAAGTTCTTCTCGGCGCAGGGCGAGAAGCTCGACGACGCGTGGGAGAAGAACGTCGAGGCGGCGATCGCCGCCGAGCAGCGCTGGGTCGGCTCGGCCGAGCTCGGCCGCGCGCGCCGGCTCGACGACGCGAGCGGGCGATACATCGAGTTCTGCAAGAGCACCTTCGCCAACGAGCTGACGCTGCGCGGCCTCTCGGTCGTCGTCGACGCCGCGCACGGCGCCGCGTACCACGTCGCTCCCGAAGTCTTCCACGAGCTCGGCGCCGAGGTCGTCTCGATCGGCTGCCGCCCCGACGGCTTCAACATCAACGCCGGCTTCGGCGCGACGGCGCCGCAAGCGCTCGTCGAGGCGGTGCGCAGCGGGGGCGCCGACTACGGCATCGCGCTCGACGGCGACGGCGACCGGCTGCAGATCGTCGATTCCACCGGTCGCCTGTACAACGGCGACGAGCTGCTCTACGTCCTCGTCGCGGGCAGGCTCGACGGCGGCACGCCCGTCCCCGGCGTTGTCGGCACGCTGATGACGAACCTCGCGGTCGAGCAGGCGCTGCGCGCGCGCGGCGTCGAATTCGTGCGCGCCGCGGTCGGCGACCGCTACGTCCTCGAGGAGCTGCTGCGCCGCGGCTGGCAGCTCGGCGGCGAAGGCTCGGGGCACCTGATCGCGCTCGACCGCCACACCACCGGCGACGGCATCGTCAGCGCCTTGATGGTGCTCGAGACGATCGTCCGTTCGCGGCGAAGCCTCGCCGATCTGCTGAAGGGAGTCGACCTGTTTCCGCAGACGCTGCTCAACGTCCGGCTCGACAACGGCCGCGACTGGCGCAACGGGCGTCTCGCGGCGGAGCAGGGCGCGGTCGAGCGCGAGCTCGGCAGCGGCGGGCGCGTGCTCATCCGGCCGTCGGGGACGGAGCCGGTCGTTCGCGTCATGGTCGAGGCCGAAGATGCGCAGCTCGCGCGCAACTGCGCCGATCGGCTTGCGGCGGTGATTCGCGCGAGCTGAGGCGCGTTCGCGAATGCGAATGCGCGTTCGCACGCGGGCGCGGGCGGCGGGTGGCTAATCGCGTTTCGCGGTCGCGCTCTCCGCGGACGCGGCACGCCGGTAGATGTCGGTGACGTCGTCGCCTGCGCGGTTGCGGCTTTCGCTGACGACGAAGACCCACGGCGCCGCCATCGGCTTGCGCGTGCGCGTCAGCATCAGGAAGTCGCACGCCGAATCGGCGGCGCGATCGGTCGCGTCGACGCGCCAGCCGCCGAAGTACTCGAGCGCGACGACCTGTGCCTGCGGCATTCCCGGCGCGGCGATGCACGCGCCCGGCGGGACGATCCGCGCGATGCGCTGCATCATCCCGCGGTAGCTGCGCGCGTTGTCGAGCGGCGGCAGCAGCAGCGTCATCACGAGCAGGAAGCAGACGCTGACGCCGCCGGCGGGAAGGACCAGGCTCTTCCAGAGCGGGTGGCGGTTGCGGCCGGTGCGCCAGCGCACGAGCCAGAGCCAGGCGACCGTTCCGGCGAGCGCGAGGACGAGCTCTGGCCACGAGAACGCGTTCGCGTACCCTGGCGAGAGCTTCGCGACGTTGGCGGCGAGCTTGGCCGGGATGCCGGTCTGCATCGCGGCGTAGAACACCCAGCCGGTGGCGACCGCGATCGTGAAGAAGAACACCGAGAACCAGTCGATCGCCGCGGCGGCGCTGCGCTGCAGCGTCGGCAGCGCGAACGCCGCGAGCACCGCGAGCGCAGGCAAGGCGAGCATCAACGCGCGGTCGCTGCCGGCCATCGCCAGCCACGCCGCGAGCAGCGTCGCCGTCACCGCGAGCGGAAACACGATGTGCCAGCTCGCGAGCTGCTTGCGCCATTGCCAGAGCGTCCACAGCACGAGCAGCCACGACGGCCACGCGAACCAGCCGATCTGGCGAAGCAGGCCGAGCACCTGCGCCGGATTCGGAACCCCGCCCAGGCGGTTCGCCCAGGCGCCGAGCGCGGTCGCGACTCCGGCCGCGATGAGCGCACCGAGCGCGAGCCAGGCGAGCGCGAGCGTGGTCTGCCGCCGCGCCGGCGCTTCGTTCGCGGTGTCGGGCAAAGGCGCCGGCGAGCTCGGGATCGGCGTCGGCTCGGGATCGGCGTGCCGTCGCGTCACCGTCGCCGCGGCGACGACGGCGAGCAGCATCGCGA
>DASSRF010000010.1:0-2906 GCA_035701945.1 Caldimonas sp.
CGACCGGCGAATGGTGCAAGCGCGACTGGTTCAGACCGGCCTGATTCCGGACGGGCTGTTGTTCCGGGTTTCGTCGATCGACCGCGACGACGCGCACGCTTTCAAGGTGCAGCAGCAATTCGTTGCCGACATGATGTCCGCGGTAGGGCCGGGAGTGCGCGCGCGCCTGAGCGGATTGAAGGCTGCCTCGACTTGAGCAGCGTTCCAGCATCGCCAAGTCGTCGATGCCCTTGGTAGGCCGTGTTGGGATCGAACCAACGACCAAAGGATTATGAGTCCTCTGCTCTAACCAACTGAGCTAACGGCCCGCGGCGGAATCTTCGCACGGCGCGGCCGGCGAGATCCTTCGCTTCGCTCAGGATCACATCGGCGCCCAAGGGCGCCGATGTCACTTCATGCTGAGCGCGTTGCTGACGAGCCTCGACGTGATGTCGACGATGCGGATCATCCGGTTGTAGGCCATCCGCGTCGGCCCGATGACGCCGAGCGTGCCGACGACGCGGCCATCGACCTCGTACGGCGCCGACACCACCGAAAGCTCCTCGTAGGGAACGACCAGGCTCTCGCCGCCGATGAAGATGCGCACGCCCTCGGCGCGCCCGGTGACCTCGAGCAGCCGCATCAGGAGCGTCTTCTGCTCGAACAGGTCGAAGAGCTTGCGCAGCCCGCCGAGGTCGTTCGAGAAGTCCTGGATCGCGAGCAGATTCCGCTCGCCGGCGATGACGACCTGCTCGTGGCTCTCGGCGATCGCCTCGCTTCCCGCCTGGACCGCGGCGAGCATCAGCGCCGAGATCTCGCCGCGCAGCGCGTCGACCTCGACCTTGAGTCGCTCGCGTACCTGCTCGAGCGTGAGGCCGGCGTAGTTCGCGGTCAGGAAGTTGCTCGCTTCCTGCAGCTGCGCCGCGCTGTAGTCCTGCGCGGTGAAGATGACGCGGTTCTGCACGTCGCCGTCGGGCGCGACCAGGATGACGAGGACGCGCCGCTCCGACAGCCGCATGAACTCGATGTGGTGGAACACGCTCGCCTTCTTCGGCGCCGTGATGACGCCGACGAAGCTCGACAGGCTCGACAGCAGCTGCGCCGCGTTGGCGATCACGCGCTGCGGCTGGTCGGCGTGCAGCTGCGCCTCGATCGGCAGCTCGTCTTCCCTGGCGATGTCGCTCGGCTGCGCCGTCAGCATCGTGTCGACGAAGAGCCGGTAGCCGCGCGCCGTCGGGACGCGACCGGCGCTCGTGTGCGGGCTCGCGATCAGGCCGAGCTCCTCGAGATCGGCCATGACGTTGCGGATCGTCGCCGGCGACAGCTCGAGGCCGCTCGCGCGCGAAAGCGTGCGCGAGCCGACCGGCTGGCCGTCGGCGATGTAGCGTTCGACGAGCGCCTTCAGCAGCGTCCTGGCGCGTTCGTCGAGGATCGTTTCACCACCCTTCACACACCCGATTTTGCCTCTGTCGACGAATGACCCTGTGGTGTAATCCCGCGGATGGCGACACGCTTCCGGCACGCTGCGCTCGTCGGCAAGTTCAACGCCGAAGGCATCCGCGAAGAGCTCGAGAAGGTCGCCGCGTTCCTCGTTGCCAGCGGCCTCGCGGTGACCCTCGAGGAAGACACCGCCGCCAAGACCGGGATCGAGCGCTACCCGCGCGGCGACGCCGACGCGCTCGGCGCGGCGTGCGACATCGCGGTCGTCGTCGGCGGCGACGGCACGATGCTCGGCATCGCGCGCCGGCTGGCGCGCCACGACACGCCGCTCGTCGGCATCAACCAGGGCAGGCTCGGCTTCATCACCGACGTCGCGCTCGACGAGTTCGAGCCCGCGCTCGCCGAGATCCTCGCCGGCCGCTACGACGAGGAGAGGCGAACGATGCTCGAAGGCGGCGTCAGCCGCGGCGGCGCGACGATCTTCGAGAGCGTCGCGCTCAACGACGTCATCGTCAGCCGTGGCGCGACCGCGGGCATGGTCGAGCTCAGGATCGAGATCGACGGCGAGTTCGTCGCCCAGCTGCGCGCCGACGGCCTCATCGTCACGTCGCCGACCGGTTCCACCGCGTACGCGCTCTCGGCGGGAGGCCCGATCCTGCATCCGGGCATCGCCGCGTGGGCGCTCGTTCCGATCGCTCCGCACGACCTCTCGAACCGGCCGATCGTCGTCCCCGACCGCGGCGAGGTGCAGGTCGAGATCGTCGCCGGCCGCGACGCGAGCGTGAACTTCGACATGCAGTCGCTGACGAGCCTCGCGCACGGCGACCGCATCCGCGTTCGCCGCTCGGCCGGCGCCGTGCGCTTCCTCCACCCGCGCGGCTGGAGCTACTTCGCGACATTGCGCGGCAAGCTGCACTGGGCATCGGGGGCGGTCTAGGGCCCGTCGACGTGTTGCACCGCCTCGCGATCCGCGACTTCGTCATCGTCGACGGGCTCGAGCTCGAGCTCGCGCCGGGCTTCAGCGTGCTCAGCGGCGAGACCGGCGCAGGCAAGTCGATCCTCGTCGACGCGCTGCAGCTCGCGCTCGGCGCGCGCGGCGATGCCGGCGTCGTCCGCGAGGGGCGCGCGCGCGCCGAGGTCAGCGCCGAGTTCGACGTCCCGGCCCCGCTTGTCGCGTGGCTCGTCGACGCCGGCTTCGACGCCGACGCCGGCGACGCCGGCCGCATGCTGCTGCGTCGGACGATCGATTCGCAGGGCAAGAGCCGGGCGTGGATCAACGGCGGCGTCGCGACGATCGCGCAGCTGCGCGAGGCCGCCGAGCACCTCGTCGACATCCACGGCCAGCACGCCTGGCAGGGCCTGACGCGCACGGCGTCGGTGCGCGCGCTGCTCGACGACGTCGCCGGTGTCGACTCGCGGCCGCTCGCCGCCCTGTGGTCGTCGTGGCGAAGCGCGGTGCAGGCGCTCGACGATGCGCGTCGCCGCCA
>DASSRF010000011.1:0-2520 GCA_035701945.1 Caldimonas sp.
GCGCTCGCCGACGACGAGCGCGACGCCGGCCAGCCCGACGGCGATGCCGACGCGCTGTGTCGGCGCCAGCCGCTCGTGCAGCCAGCGCGAGACGATCAGCGCAGTGAGCAGCGGTTGCAGCGCGAGGACGAGCGCGGTGACGCCGGCCGACAGGCCGAGGCGCTGCGCGTAGTGGCTGCCGCCGAGATAGCCGGCGTGGCTGAGGAGCCCGGCGACGGCGACGTGGCCCCACTGTCGCGAAGATTGCGGCCAGCGCGCGCCGTGGCCGAACGCGAGCAGCGCGACCGCGAGCGCGATCGAGTAGCGGATGCCGATGTAGCTGAACGGCGCCGCGTACTGCAGCGCGATCCGCGTCGCGACGAAGCCGGCGCCCCAGACGAGGACGAAGTACGTCGACAGCGCGATCAGCGCGGCGTGGCCGAACGGACGCTCCGCCGCACCGTCTTCGCGAGGTCTCTCGGCCGCAGGCGGCGCGACGTCGCCGTCGGTCATCCGGGTCACGCTAGCAGCGCGGCCGCCGCTGTCAAGGTGCTAACGTGGCGGCCGATGCACGACGCGCACGCTTCGCCGCCCTCGACGCTGCCGACGAGCCGCGCCGACTGCGTCGCGCTCGACCGCGCCGATCCGCTCCGCTCGCTGCGCGACGAGTTCGTCGTTCCCGAAGGCGTCGTCTACCTCGACGGCAATTCGCTCGGCGCGCTGCCGCGGCGCACCGCCGCACGGCTCGCCGAGGTCGCGTCGCGCGAGTGGGGCGAAGGGCTGATCCGGAGCTGGAACTCGGCCGGCTGGATCGACCTGCCGCAGCGGATCGGCGACAGGATCGCGGCGCTCATCGGCGCCGGCGCCGGCGAGGTGAGCGTCGCCGACTCGACGTCGCTCAACGTCTTCAAGACGCTCAGCGCCGCGGTCGCGCTGCAGCGCAGCGACTCGCCCGCGCGCAGGATCATCCTGAGCGAGCGCGGCAACTTCCCGACCGACGTCTACATCGCCGAGAGCGTCGCCGCAGCGTCGGGCATGGAGCTGCGCCTCGTCGACCGCAAGCGCATCGCCGACGCGCTCGCGGACGACGTCGCCGTGCTGCTGCTGACGCACGTCAACTACCGCAGCGGCCGGATGCACGACCTGGCGGCGACGACGCGCGCCGCGCACGCCGCGGGCGCGCTGGTCGTCTGGGACCTCGCGCATTCGGCGGGTGCGGTGCCGGTCGACCTCCACGCCGCCGGCGCCGACTTCGCCGTCGGCTGCGGCTACAAGTACCTGAACGGCGGACCCGGCGCGCCCGCGTTCGTCTGGGCGCATCCGCGCCACACGACGCGGATGGACCGCGAAGCGATGCGCCAGCCGCTCTCGGGCTGGCTCGGCCACGCCGAGCCGTTCGAGTTCGCGCCGTCGTACCGGCCTGCGGCCGGCATCGCGCGCTTCGTCTGCGGGACGCCGCCCGTGCTCGCGATGGCGGCGCTCGAGTGCGGCCTCGACGTCTTCGCCGACGCCGAGCCGCTCGGCGGCATCGCCGCGCTGCGCGCCAAGTCGATCGCGCTCGGCGACCTCTTCATCGCGCTCGTCGAGGCGCGCTGCGCCGGCCTCGCGCTCGAGCTCGTGACGCCGCGCGATCCGGGCGAGCGCGGCAGCCAGGCGAGCTTCGCGCACGCCGACGGCTGGCGCGTCATGCAGGCGCTGATCGCGCGCGGCGTCATCGGCGACTTCCGCGCCGGCGAGCCGCGTCGCGAAGGCGCGCCGGCCGATCCGGAGCTCGACGCCGACCTGCTCCGCTTCGGCTTCACGCCGCTCTACACGCGCTTCGTCGACGCCTGGGACGCGGTCGAGCAGCTGCGCGACGTGCTCGCGAGCGAGGCGTTCCGCGACGAGCGCTACGGCCGCCGCGCCAGGGTGACGTGATGGCCGATCGCCGAGAAAAACCGGGCAGCGCGGGCGAGATCGTCGCCGCCGAGGCGGCGAAGGTCGACTTCGCCGGCGAGATGAGCTATGGCGACTACCTGCACCTCGACGCGATCCTCGGCGCGCAGCAGCTGCGCTCGGGCGCGCACGACGAGATGCTCTTCATCGTCCAGCACCAGGTGGCCGAGCTATGGATGAAGCTCCTGATCCACGAGCTTTCCGCTGCCATCGCCCATGTGCGCGCCGATCGTCTGGAGCCGTGCTTCAAGATCCTCGCCCGGGTGAAGCAGGTGCAGCGCCAGCTCTTCGAGCAGTGGGCGGTGCTGGAGACGCTCACGCCCGCCGAATACCTGGAATTCCGCGACATGCTGGGGCCCTCCTCGGGCTTCCAGTCGCTGCAGTACCGCCTGATCGAGTTCGCGCTGGGCAACAAGGATGAGGCGGCCCTGGCGGTGTATCGCCACGACCCGGCGATCCACGCCTGGCTGGAGGGCCTGCTCGCCGCCCCCGGCCTCTACGACGAATTTCTCCGCCACCTGGCCCGCCGGGGCTTCCCCGTGCCGGCCGAGCGGGTGGAGCGGGACTGGTCCCGACCCTACCAGGCGCACCCGGGCGTGACGGCGG
>DASSRF010000012.1:0-3810 GCA_035701945.1 Caldimonas sp.
CGCCGCCGAGAGCAGCCCGACGACCGCGATCGTCCAGGCGCTGCGGTTGGCGGCGTCGGGCACGTCGTCGCCGTCGGCGCTCGCGCGCAGCTCCCATGGGCGGCCGGCAAAGGCGAGCGGGCGCTCGTGGCCGAGCGCGGCGCGCTCCACCTCGCAACCCGGCACGCCCGCGAGGCGCTTGCGGCTCGCGGCCGGATCGCTGTCGACGACGCACAGCCGCAGGTACGCCGGAACCTTGCCGACGAGGGCGGCGAACTGCGGCTCCATCGGCACGGTGACGAAGACGACGCCGCGCAGCGCTGCACGGCGATCGGCGGTGCTCGCGGCGTCGCCGTCGTAGACCGCCTGGTAGATCGAGACCGCCATGCGGCGATCGTTGGGATCGTTCGGCGCCATCGGAATGGCCGCCGTCGCCGCCGGCTCGCCGCTGTCGATCGCGCGCACGATCGCCGGCCGCGACAGCTCGCCGGCGAGGCCGTTGACGCCGAGCAGCGCTGCGTTGCCCTGCG
Organism: Caldimonas sp.; assembly: GCA_035701945.1. GTDB lineage: Bacteria > Pseudomonadota > Gammaproteobacteria > Burkholderiales > Burkholderiaceae_C > Schlegelella_A. Next base: position 510 of record DASSRF010000012.1, read on the forward strand.
CCGGCTCGACGAGGCGGACGGCGACGACGTCGTCGCCGCGCAGCAGCGCGCCGGCGGCGGCGCCCGGCGTCGCGAACGCGTCGCCGCCGTCGCTGACGCGAAATCCCGGGATGCCCTCGCTGCGCGCGCGTGCCTCGAACGCCGCGATGTCGTCGCGGCGCACGCGCTCGCTCCAGCCCATGGCGGCGACGGCGCTCGAGCCGAGCCAGCGCTGCGCGGCGACGCGCAGGTCGGCGCGGGTCGGGTGGCGGCTGACGGTGAAGACGCCGCGCAGCGCCTCGAGCGCGTCGAGCGGCTCCTCGAGCTGCGCCTGCAGCGTGAGCGACGCGCTCGACGCATCGTGCGTGAACGTCGCCCGTACCCGCTCTTCGTTCCAGCGCGTCGCCTGGGCGATGCCGAGGCCGAGGAAGAGCATGACGAGCGACATCGTCAGGCCGACCGAAAGCCGCCGCGGTGCCCACTCGGAGCGCGGCCGGCCGAGCAGCGTGAGGACGACCGGGGTCGCGATCAGCACCCCGGCGAGGTCGCCGATCCACCACACGCCCCACGTCGACGCGACCTTGCCCGCCGCGATGACGTTCGTCGCGCGCAGCGCGAGCGAAGCGATCGTCGGCGCGACGACGCTGCTCACGGCGCAGCACGCGAGGAACGCGGCGATGTCGCGCGGCACGGTCAAGGTCAGCGGGCGCGACACGAAGCGGCGCACCAGCGCGGCGCCGAGCGCGGCCTGCAGCGTCGCCGCGATCGCGATCGCCCCGGCGAGCAGCAGCGTCGTCGTCGGCTCATGGCGGCCGCGCGAGGCGTCGAGCGCGAGCTGCACCGCGAACGCGCCGACCGCGACGCCGCCGAGCATCCGCCAGCCATAGACGAGGACGCTCGCCAGTGCGACGCCGGCGGCGGGGCTGAGCGGCGAGGCCCAGCCCGGCGGCACGCCGAGGACGAGCGCGATCGCGCCGGCGACGGCGTAGGCGAGCGCCGTCAGCGCGAGCGGCAGCAGCCACTCGACCCAGCCGGAGGCGGGCGCGAGCGGGACCGGAACGACGGGAGCGGCGCGCTGCATGGTGCGAACGGCCGCTTCGTTCCTAGACGTTGAACAGGAAGTTCAGGACGTCGCCGTCCTTGACGACGTAGTCCTTGCCTTCGGAACGCATCTTTCCCGCCTCTTTCGCGCCCTGCTCGCCGCCGAGCGCGACGTAGTCGTCGTAGGCGATCGTCTGCGCACGGATGAACCCGCGCTCGAAGTCGGTGTGGATCACCCCGGCGGCCTGCGGCGCCGTGTCGCCGACGTGGATCGTCCAGGCGCGGACCTCCTTCGGCCCGGCGGTGAAGTACGTCTGCAGCCCGAGCAGCGCGAACGCGGCTCGGATCAGCCGCGCGAGCCCGGGCTCGGTCTGGCCCATCTCGGCGAGGAACAACGCGCGGTCGGCCTCGTCCATGTCGGCGAGCTCGGCCTCGGTCTTGGCCGAGATCGCGACCACCGGGGCGTGCTGCTTCGCCGCGTAGGCGCGCAGCCTGTCGAGATGCGGGTTGTGCTCGAAGCCGTCCTCGGCGACGTTGGCGACGAACATCGCCGGCTTCGCGGTGATGAGGCAGAGCGGCTTCAGCACCGCCTGCTCCTCCTTGCTGAACGGCACCGCGCGCACCGGCTGCGCTTCGTTGAGCGCCTGCTCGCACTTGGCGAGGACGTCGACGAGGCGCTTGGCGTCCTTGTCGCCGCCCGCCTTGGCGACCTTGCCGTAGCGCGCCAGGCTCTTCTCGACGGTCGCGAGGTCGGCGAGGCAGAGCTCGGTCTGGATCACCTCGATGTCGGCGACCGGGTCGATTTTGCCGGCGACGTGGACGACGTTCGGGTCGTCGAAGCAGCGCACGACGTTGACGATCGCGTCGGTCTCGCGGATGTGGGCGAGGAACTGGTTGCCGAGGCCCTCGCCCTTCGACGCGCCGGCGACGAGCCCGGCGATGTCGACGAACTCGACGATCGCCGGGACGACGCGCTCGGGCTTGACGATCGCCGCGAGCGCGGCCAGGCGCGGATCGGGAAGTTCGACGACGCCGACGTTGGGCTCGATCGTGCAGAACGGATAGTTCTCGGCCGCGATTCCGGCCTTGGTGAGAGCGTTGAAGAGGGTGGACTTGCCGACGTTGGGCAGGCCCACGATGCCGCATTTGAGGCTCATTGGGGGCTCAGGAAGAAGCTCCTGGCGCAGCGGGTGAACGCAGGATTTTAGGCGGCGCCTACACTGGGCCGATGGCGAGCCCGGGAGGCGCTTCCGTGACGCAATTGCAGACTCTCGTCCCGCAACGAAAGGACCTCGGCGGCGGCTTCATGGTCCGCCGGCTGCTGCCCGCGGCCGACCGCCGCGCGGTCGGCCCCTTCGTCTTCTTCGACCACTTCGGCCCGGTCGAGGTCCCGGCGGGCGCGCACCACGACGTCCGTCCGCACCCGCACATCGGCCTGGCGACGCTCACCTATCTGCTCGAGGGAGCGATCGTCCACCGCGATTCGACCGGCGTCGTCCAGCGCATCGAGCCGGGCGCGGTCAACTGGATGTCGGCGGGGCGCGGCATCGTCCACTCGGAGCGGACTCCCAAGGAGCTGATCGGCCGCGCCCACCGCAGCCACGGGCTGCAGTTCTGGGTCGCGCTGCCCGAGGCGGTCGAGGGTTCGGCGCCCTCGTTCCAGCACGTTCCCGCCGAGCGCATCCCGCGCCTGCGCATCGGCGGGGCGACGATCGACGTCGTGGTCGGCTCGGCGTTCGGGGCGGCGTCGCCGGTCGAGACGGCGTCGCCGACGCTCGCCGCGGTGATCGCGCTCGGCGCGTTCGGCGCGCCCGAGCTCGTCCTTGCCGGCAGCGACGCGAGCGAGCGGGCGCTCTACCCGCTCGACCATCCGATCGAGCTCGACGGCGAGCGCTACGACGAGTGCACCCTCGTCGTCCTCGCGCCGGGAACGTCGCCGAGGCTCGCCGCGCCGCGCGGCGGCCGCGTCGTCCTCGTCGGCGGCGAGCCGCTCGGCCACCGCTTCCTGTCGTGGAATTTCGTCGCGACGTCGCGCGAGAAGATCCGCGCCGCCGAGGACGACTGGCGCGCGCAGCGCTTCCCGGCGATCCCGGGCGAGACCGAGTTCATCCCGCTTCCCGAGCGACCGCCGCTGCCGGCCGACGACCGGACCGTGCCGGGCGCAGCATGAGCGCGTTGCCGGCGCCGGCGAGCAGCGCACCGGCGAGCGTCGATGCAGTCGGCCGGAACCCTTCGAGGAAGAGCGAGACGACGAGCGCGAGCAGCGGCGTCATCACGCCGA
>DASSRF010000013.1:0-4256 GCA_035701945.1 Caldimonas sp.
GATGCGACGTACGCCTCGACGCCCTTCTCCGCCGCGAGTCCGGTGCCGGCCATGCCGCCCGCCAGGGTCGCGCCGGTGAGCAGCGTCGCGGCACCCTGGGCCTGGCGCCGCCGCGCTTCGTTGCGCTTCTCGCGCTCGGCCTGGTCGCGCTGCGACTGCGCCGTCGCCTCGGCGTAGATCTGCTCGCAGGTGAGGGCGTCGTCGCCGGGGTGGGACGCGGGCGGATCGGCGGCTTGCGCGCGCGCGATGCCGAGCGCTGCGCCGAGCGCAGTCGCGGCGATCAGGGTTCTGGTGAGTGCCATGGAAGTCTCCTCGATGGTCGCGGTGGCGACCGCGCGAGGAGCATCGCCGCGCGGGAGATACGGATCGGGTACCGATCGCTGCGTCGGCCGTGCGAGGCGGCGTCGCTGAACGCAGCCTCGCGGAAGGACCGCCGACGCCGTCAGCCGGCAGTCGCGGGGCAGCGCTTCAACGCGAGCTTGTCGATCGGGAACCGCTTCGCGAGACCGAGCTTGCCGATGCGCGCGTTGTACGCGTTTGACAGCGGCGTGGGCTTGCCCGAGATCACGGGCGCGAACTCGATCAGCGCGGCGCCCCTCTTCTCGTTCGCGTTGAACGTCATCGTCGCCGGTTGCTGGCCGTCGAACTCGGTGATCAGCACCGCCATGATTCCGGAATACCCGGGCGCGAAGTAGCCCGGGCCCGCCATCTCGATGCCGCCGAGCGATTCGCGATCGCCGCCGTTGGCGAGCGTGACGCGGTCGGCGCCGACCGTGACGCGCAGCGGCGAATCGCACGTCGATTTCGCCGGCACCCAGGTGCCATGGAACGTCGCGGGAACGCCTGCGGCGGCGGCAGCGGACGCGAACGTCGACGAGAGCAGCAACGGCAACAGGCAGCGCACCATGGCGATCCTCCGCGTCGCGTCGAACGACCTCGTTCGATCGCGACGCGCAAGCGTCGCCGGCGCGCGTTACCCCGCCGTTACCGCGACGCGGCGCTCAGCGCCAGCGGCCGTGCCAGCCGCGGCCGTGCCAGTGTCCGCCGTGCCAGGCGCTGCCGGCCCAGTAGCCGAGGCCGAAGCCGATCACCGGAGCAGCGTAGTAGTACGGCGCGGGATACACCGCCGGAGCGACCGGGTAGTACGCCGGCGGCGGCGACGCGTACGTGACCGGCGGCGGCGGGCTGTCGACGATCGGCGCGGTGTCGGCGTATGCCGGCGGGACGGCGCCGTAGGTCGCCGGCGGCACCGCGCCCGACTGCGCCGGCTCGGCGCCCGCGCCGTTGGCCGGCCGAACGTCGACCGCGAGCCGCGGGCCCGGGTCCTCGGGCAGCCGCGTCGAATAGCGCTGGCCGTGGTACTCGTAGACGACGTCGTAGGCGACGACGCGGTTCTCCTGCCCGGTGACGGTGCGGCATTGCTGGGTCGGGACGGCGACCGGCGGGTTGGCACCGGCTTCGACGCTGTTGCCGACCGCGGCACCGGCGACCGCGCCGGCGCCGGTCGCGGCGGCGCGACCGAAGCCGTGGCCGAACTGGTTGCCGAGCAAGCCGCCGACGAGCGCGCCGACGACCGCACCGCCGCCGGACGGCTGCTGCTGGACGAGCTGCTGGCTGTTGACGCATTCCTGGCGCGGCACCGAGACCGATTCGGTCACCGGCCTGGCCGACACCACGCGGGCATATTCGGCGGCGCGTGCGACGCCCGAGGCACCGAGCGCCGCGGCTGCCGCCGCGGCGAGGACGATCCTGGTTCGTGTCATCATCATCGGGTTTCCCTCATGGGCATTCGAGTCGCGATCTTGACGAGAGTTCGATGCGCTGTCTGCCCGATCAAGTCGTCGTCCTCGCGGGTTGACATTTCTTTGCATTGCGCACGGTGCCGGCAATGTCCCGACGAGCGACGTTGGTTGCAATCCTGTCTGTTCAACAACGCCCACCCGTTCGACGCGTTGACGGTGGCAACAAAGGAACCATCGAAGTGACGAAGACCATGGATCTCCGGTCGGCATTCGTCGTCGCGTGTGCGGCGCTGGCGCTCTCTGCGTGCGGCGGCGGCGGCGGATCGTCGTCGGGCAATGCGAGCGTTCGCCTCGTCAACGCCACCGCGACGCGCGCATCGCTCGACCTGCTCGCCAACGGCGGGAGCGCAGTCGCCGCGGTTCCGGCCGACACGGTCAGCGCCTACGCCGGCGTCGCTGCCGGCAGTCCGACGCTGCAGATCAACGACACGACGACCGGCACCGCGGTCGGCACGATCGCGCCGACCGTCGGCCAGGACGCGCACTACGCGCTCGTCGCCTACGAGAGCGGCGGCACGCTGCGCACGACCGTGATCGCCGAAGACGTCGCCGCGCCCGCCGCGGGCACCGCAGCGCTGCGCGTCGTCGACGCCGCCACCGACGCCGGCGCGATCGACGTCTACATCACCGACCCGGCGGCCGACATCACGACGCTGGCGGCGCCGAGCTTCACGTTTCCGTCGTCGACGTCGCTGCAGACGAGCGCGTTCCTGTCGTTCACGCCGGGAACGTACCGCGTCCGCGTCACCGGCGGCGGCAATCCCGCAGACCTGCGGCTCGACGTCAACGGCGTCACGCTGACCAGCCAGGAAGTCGGCTCGATCATCCTGACGCCGAGCGTCGGCGGCACGCTCGTCAACGGCGGGCTGCTCGCGCAGCAGGCCGCCTACACCGCGGCGCGCAATCCGAACGCGCGCGTGCGCCTCGCCGCGGCGACGACCGCCGGCGCAGTCGTCTCGGCGAGCGCTGCGAGCGCGCCGATCGCGAGCGGCTTCGTCTCGCCTTCGGTCGGCGGCTATGCGATCGTGCCGGCGAGCTCGGCGCTCAACATCAGTGTCAACGGCGCGTCGGTCGCTGCGCCTGCGACACCGCTCGTCGCCGGCAGCGACGCGACGCTGCTCGTCTACGGCAACGCCGGCGCCGCGACCGCGTCGCTGATCACCGACGACAACCATCTGCCGTCGGCGACGAGCAACCTCAAGCTGCGCCTGATCAACGCCGTCACCGGTGCGGCGCAGCCGCTCACGCTCGACGCTGCCTTCACGGTGGTCGCGAGCAACGTCGCGCCGGGCAGCGCGTCGTCGTACGCGGTCGTCGCGTCGAGCACGTCGATGCGCGTCGACGTGCTGGCGGCGGGCAGCCTGATCCCGATCTATTCGGACCCGGCGCTGAGCATTCCGGGCAATGCGGTCTACACCTTCTTCATGCTCGGCGATGCCGCCGCGCCGATCCCGCTGCTGCGCCGCGATCGCTGACGAACGGCGGTGCGGGCAGGTCGCTTGCCGTGACTTTTGCCGCACCGCCGCGGTCCCGGGGTAAGCCTTGGTAAGCGTCCCCGCTGCCCCGTTCGCGGCCACCTAAACTCGTTCGCATGTCCGTCCCGAGCGCCACGCGCAGCGTCGCCGCGGCCACCGTCGGCTGCGCGCTGGTCGCGGCGTTGGCGAGCGCGTGCAGCGCGCCGGCGCCGCGCGACGTCGCCGGCGAACCTCCGCCGCTTCGCGTCATGGTCAAGCTCGTTCGCGGCTCCGAAGACGCGGCGACGATCGGCGCCGAGGCCAGCCGCATCGCCGGCGTGCGCGTCAGCCACGCCGCCGCCACGAGCGCGCAGTGGCACGCGCTCGCGCTGCACTGCGCGAGCACCGCCGAATGCGACGCGGCGCTCACGCGCCTGCGCGCGGCGAGCAACGTCTACCAAGCCGTCGAGATCGAAGGCCGCAAGGCGCGCTCGACCTCGTGAGCGGCGGTTCCCGCCTTCGTGCCAGGAAATCTTCGATGCGAAAACTCCTGATCTGTGCGGCTGCCGCCGTCGCGACCTTCGTCGGCCCGCTGCAGGCGCCGTCGGCGCAGAGCTCGACCATGGCGCGCGTGATCGTCAAGTACCGCGCCGACTCGACGCTGCTGCGCAAGCAGGCGCTCTCGGTCGCCGGCCAGCAGACCCTGCAGGCCGCTGCGCTCGGCAACCGGATCGGCATCGCGCTCGACGCCGGCCGCGCGATCACCGAGCGCTCGCACGTCGTCCTCGGCCGCGGCCTGACTTCGCAGCAGCTCGCGGCACGGATCGCCGCGCAGAGCGACGTCGAGTACGCCGTCCCCGACGAGCGCAAGCGCATCGTCGAGGTGCCGAACGACCCGCTCTACGCCTCGGGTCCGCCGATCGGCGCGACCAGCGGCGGCCCGGCCGTCGGCCAGTGGTACCTGCGCGCGCCGCCGCCGGCCGGAGCGGCGTCGTCGACC
>DASSRF010000014.1:0-6771 GCA_035701945.1 Caldimonas sp.
TCAGGAAAAGCCTGTAGTCCTCTTCGCGGTGCGAGTCAGCGTACGCGATCAGATGCAGCTGGGCATCCTTTTCGCCCTTGGAGTAGAGACTCTCGCCGGTGACATACGAACGCACCGCCGACATCAAGTCGATGCTGAGCACCGTGACGAGCATCTGCAGCGCAACGATCGAGATGAACACCGACAGCACCGGCCACGAGCGGCGATGGCTCCAGCGACGCACTCGCTCGAGCATCGGGAACGTCGCCCATCTGGCTCCTGCTCTCGCCTCGGTGCTCGCTTCCATCGGACGTCCGGAAAGAGTCGGAATCGACGGTCGATTTCCACTCGAGTCGCCTCTGCCGCCCGATGATCGTCGTCTCGCGCGAGCACTGCGAACGCGCGCGCCATGGCGCGTGAGGCGCGGCCGACTGTAGCAGCGCGTGCCTGCATTCCGAGGCCGCGAAGCCCGGTGTTTCGCTCGCCGGACGCGTCGAAGTGGCGAGTTGTGGGACGTAGTTCGCAGATCGGCCGGAGCTCGTCCGTGCCCGGAAGCTCAGAGTGACGCCAACGGGGCCGTCACGCCGGCACCGCGACGATCACGCTCGTCGCCTTGAACAGCGCGATCGCGCGCTTCCCCGGCGCGAGGCCGAGCGACTTCACGCTGCCTTGGGTGACGATCGCCGCGATGCTGCCGCCGCCGTCGAGGTCGATCACGACTTCGGCGTTGACAGCACCCGGGGTGACCGTGCCGACCTGGCCGGCGAGCTGGTTGCGCGTCGACACCTTCGCGCCTTCGAGGTCGGTCGCGACGAGGACCGACGACGCCTTGACGAGCGCAATCGCCGTCGCCTTGGTGCGCAGGCCGAGCGACTGCGTGCTCTCCTGCGTGACGACGGCGACGATCCGCTGGCCGCCGCCGAGCGTGATCTCGACCTCGTCGTTGACCGCGCCCGAGCGCAGCGAGGTGACGGTGCCGACGAACTGGTTTCTGGCGCTGGTCTTCATGTTCAGGACCTCGAGCAGCGAGAAAGGATGGCTCACGTCGATCGATCGCTCATCGAGCAGCTTGAGAAATCGGCGATGCGCAGCGTCGATCTCGGCGAAGCGGTCGACGAGCAGCTGCCCGCGCGCGGTCAGGCGCGTCGAGCCGCCGCCGCGGCCGCCGACGCTGCGCTCGACGAGCGGCTCGCCGGCAAGCGCGTTCATCGCCGCGATCGCGTTCCACGCCGACTTGTAGCTGATCCCGTACGTCTTCGCGGCGCGCGTGATCGAGCCCTCGCTGGCGATCGCGCGCAGGAGGCCGAACCGGTCGCTGCCGCCGAGCGTCTGGTCGCCGACCGAGATCCAGACCGAGCCCTGCAGCCCGAGGCGAGGCCGGGGCTTGCGCCGGCGCGGCGTCATGTCGCCTCGGCGACCGCAGGACCGGCGGCGACGCGACCGCCCTGCACGTGGACGACGTCGTGCGCGAGCTCGCGCAGGTCGTCGTCGTCGTGGGTGATGAGCAGCATCGGAACGCGCAGCTGCTCCTGCAGCTCCTTCAGCTCGCCGCGGAGGCGCCGCGCGAGCGCCTTGTCGAGCGCGGCGAACGGCTCGTCGAGCAGCAGCGCGTGCGGGCCGTTGACGAGCGCGCGCGCGAGCGCGGTGCGCTGGCGCTGGCCGCCCGAGAGCTGGTGCGGGTAGTGCCCGGCGACGGTGTCGAGACGGAACGTCGCGATCCAGCGCTCGACGGCCGCATCGGCGAACGAGCGCGCCGGATTTCGCCAGCCGCGCCGCAGGCCGAACGCGATGTTCTGGCGCACCGTCAGGTGCGGAAAGAGGGCGTAGTCCTGGAACACGTAGCCGAGCCGGCGCTCCTGCGCCGAGAGGCAGACCTGCGCAGCGCTGTCGTGCAGCGTGCGGCCGCCGACGACGACGCGGCCGCGGTCGGGCCGCGCGATGCCGGCGATCATCTTCAGCGTCTGCGTCTTGCCGGCCCCCGACGGGCCGCAGAGGACGAGCCGCTCGGCGTCGCTCGCGAAGCGGATCTCCAGGTCGAACGTCGCCCGGTCGTGGACCAGCGCACGGTGCAGCTCGACGTCCCAGATCACGGCGGCGTCCTAGCTCTCGCGCGCCGCGACGCGCCCGGGAGCGAGGCGTCCCGCCGAGAGCAGCACCGCGACGCAGACGATCGACGTCACGGCGACGAGAAAGTTGGCAACGTCGTCCTGCCCGGCCTGCACCGCTTCGTAGACGGCGATGGACATGGTCTGCGTGCGCCCGGGGATGCTGCCAGCGACCATCAGCGTCGCGCCGAACTCGCCGAGCGCGCGCGCGAACGAGAGCAGCAGGCCGGCGAGGATGCCGCGCCATGCCAGCGGCAGCGTGACGCGAAAGAAGATCGCGGCTTCACCGACGCCGACCGTGCGCGCCGCGTCCTCGAGCTGCGGATCGATCGTCTCGAACGCTGCCCGCGCCGCCTTGAAGACGAGCGGAAACGCGACGACCATCGCCGCGACCACCGCGCCTTGCCAAGTGAAGACGAGGCGGATGCCGAAGTGCTCGATCAGCCAGCCGCCGAGGGCGCCGTGCGACCCGAGCAGCACGAGCAGGTAGTAGCCGAGCACGGTCGGCGGCATGACGATCGGCAGCGTGAGCACGGCGTCGACGACGTCGCGGCCGGGCAAGCGCGTGCGCGCGATCGCGTACCCGGCCGCAACGCCGAGCACGAGATTCAACGCCGTCGCCCAGCCGGCGACCTTGAGCGTCAGCGCGAGCGCGACCCATGCCCCTTCCATGGTCGGAAGTGTGCCGAGCCGGTCAGGGCCCGCCGAAGCCGTACGTCGCGAGCACGGTCTGCGCCGGCGTCGAGCGCAGGAAATCGACGAACGCGGCGGCGAGCTGCGGATTCGAGCTCGCCGCGATCACCGCCGCCGGATAGCGCACCGGAGTCGGCGTCGGCACGGTGAGCGCGACCTTGACCTTGGCGGGCATCAGCGCAGCGTCGGTCGCATAGACGAAGCCCGCGTCGACCTCGGCGCGGGCGACGTAGTCGAGCGCCTGGCGCACCGTGTTGGCGCCGACCATCTTCGCCTCGATCGCCGACCAGAGCCCGGCGCGCTCGAGCACGCGCTTCGTATAGCGTCCGACCGGAACGCTCGCCGGCAAGCCGATCGCGATCCGCTCGTAGCCCGGCTGCGCGAGATCGGCCACCGTCTTCGGCGACTTCGCGGCCGCTGCCGGGACGATCACGACGAGCGTGTTGGAGACGACGTCCCGACGCTGCGCAGCGTGCACGATGCCCTGGCGCTGCGCCTGGTCCATCGTCTCCTCGTCGGCGCTCACGAAGACGTCGACCGGCGCGCCTCCTTGGACGATCTGCTGCAGCAGCGCGCCCGATGCGCCGAAGTTGAGGAGCACCTTGGTGCCGGGGTGGGCCGCCTCGAACAGCGGCCCGAGTTCCTTGAACGCGTTGGCGAGGCTCGCTGCCGCCGAGACGGTGAGGTCGGCGGCGGCCGCCGCGGTCGCGCTGGCGGCGAGCACGACGAGCGCGAGCGCGCTGCGAATGCAGCGGCCGGCGCTGCGAGTCGATGACGAGCGATCCATCGTCGAAGAGGCGATATGTACCGACTTATACAACGCCTGGCCGCCGAACCCATCCGAAGGAGTACCGAGAAGCCCCGCTGCGACGCGCTTCCTCGACCGAAGCCGATATATACCAACGGACATCGCGAATCGCAGGCACGGCCGGAATCGCGCAGCGCGCCGTAGGTGCACAGCCGCCCGCATAGACTCGGTGCCTCGCGAGCCATCGCATTTCGACATGACCGGCCCCGATCCACACCGCACCGACCCGACGGCAACGACAGCGCCGCGCGACGTGCGCATGCGCGGCTTCAGTCGCCGCGCCGAGGTCGCCGACGTCTGGCAGTGGATCGACCGCCACGCGACCGTGCTGCCCCCGGAGCCGGTCGCGATCGACGACGCACCGGGCCGCGTCCTCGCGCGCGACGTCGTCGCGAGCGCCGACGTTCCCGCCTTCGACCGCTCGGCGATGGACGGCTACGCAGTGCGCGGCGACGAGACGATCGGCGCCGGCGACTACAACCCGCTCGCGTTTCGGGTCGTCGGCCGCGCCCTGCCCGGCGAGCCGTTCGCCGGCACGGTACAGCAGGGCGAGGCGGTGCGGATCATGACCGGCGCACCGTTGCCGAGCGGCACCGACGCCATCGTCCCCGCCGAATACGTTCGCGAGACCGTGCAGGGCATCGAGACGTCGATGGCGTTCGGCCCGGGCAAGCACGTCGGCCGCGTCGGCGAGGACATCGCGCGCGGCGCGACCGTGCTCGCTGGCGGCAGACGGCTCAGGCCGCAGGACGCCGGCGTGCTCGCGTCGCTCGGCATCGACCGCGTCGACGCGATCCGGCGGCCGCGCGTGCGCATCGTCGTCACCGGCAACGAGGTCGTCGCGCCCGGTCGGCCGAAAGGCACCTGGGACATCTACGACGCCAACTCGGCGATGCTGCGCGGCCTCGTCGCGCGCGACGGCGGCGAGCTGCAGGGGCACCTGCGTGCAGGCGACGATCCGGCGGTGATCCGCGACGCGCTGACGAGCGAAGGCGCCGACGTCGTCCTCGTCTCGGGCGGCTCGAGCGTCGGCACCGAGGACCACGCGCCGCGGCTCCTCGCCGAAGCCGGCGAGCTCGCGATCCACGGCGTCGCGATGCGGCCGTCGAGCCCCGCGGGATGCGGCCGCATCGGCGCGACGCTCGTCTTCCTGCTGCCGGGCAATCCGGTCTCGTGCTTGTGCGCGTACGACTTCTTCGCCGGCCGCGCGATCCGGATGCGCGGCGGCCTGCCGAAGCAGTGGCCTTACCCCGAACACACCGCGCGCGTCGCGCGCAAGATCGTGTCGGCCATCGGCCGCGTCGACTACTGTCGCGTCCGCGTGCGCGACGGCGAAGTCGAGCCGCTCGCGCTGAGCGGCGCCTCGGTGCTGTCGTCGACGACCCGCGCCGACGGCTTCGTCGTCGTCCCTGCCGACAGCGAAGGCCATGCGCCGGGCAGCGAGGTCGCGGTGTACCTCTACGACGCGCCCTGAAGCCATGGCCGAGAAGACTCCGCGCAGCGTTCCGGCACCAGCGGCCGACGGTCGTCAGACGCAGTTCCTGAGCGTCATCACGCGCGACGAGGCGACCGAGCGCTTTCGCCGCCACCTCACGCTCGCGCCGCTCGGCCGCGAAACGGTCGCGCTCGCCGCAGCGCTCGGCCGCGTCCTCGGCGAGGACGTCGTCGCCGCCGTCGACGTGCCCGGCTTCGACCGCTCGAACGTCGACGGCTTCGCGGTGCAGGCAGCCGACACGTTCGGCGCCGGCGAGGAGGACCGGCGCCGGCTCGCCGTCAACGCCGAGGTGCTGACGCCGGGCGTCGTCGCGCGCGAGGTCGTGAGCGAGCGCCGAGCCACGGTGATCGCGACCGGCGCGATGCTGCCGCGCGGCGCCGACGCGGTCGTCATGGTCGAGCACACCGAGGTCGTCGCGGACGACGGCGCGCGCACCGTCGAGGTCGGTCGCGCCGTCACGGCCGGCGAGAACGTCAGCCATGCCGGCACCGACATCGCGCGCGGCGAGACCGTGCTGCGCGCCGGCCAGGTGCTGACGTCGCGCGAGATCGGCGTCCTCGCCGCGCTCGGCGTCGCCGAGGTCCGCGTCTGCCGCCGGCCGCGCGTCGCGATCCTGTCGACCGGCGACGAGATCGTCGCGCCGGGCTCGCCGCTGCCGCTCGGCGCGATCTACGATTCGAACGCGGCGATCATCGGCGCCGCAGTCGCCGAGCTCGGCGGCGAGCCGGTGCAGCTCGGCGTCGTCCGCGACGACGAGGCCGCCCTCGACGCAGCGCTGACGCGCGCGCTCGATCACGACGTCGTGCTGCTCTCGGGCGGAACGTCGAAGGGCGCTGGCGACCTCTCGTACCGCGTCGCGAGCCGCCTCGGCGACCCCGGCATCGTCGCCCACGGCGTCGCGCTCAAGCCCGGAAAGCCGATCTGCCTCGCGGTCAGCCACGGCAAGCCGGTCGTCATCCTGCCGGGCTTTCCGACGTCGGCGATCTTCACGTTCCACGAGTTCGTCGCGCCGGTGATCCGCGCCTTCGCAGGGCTGCCTCCCGAGCGGCGCGAGACGGTGCGGGCGACGCTGCCGATGCGCGTCAACTCCGAGCGCGGCCGCACCGAGTACCTCCTCGTCGGCCTCGTCGAAAGCGACGGCACGCTGAGCGCGTACCCGATGGGCAAGGGCTCGGGGTCGGTGACGACCTTCAGCGGCGCAGACGGCTTCATCACGATCGACCAGCACACCGAGATCGTCGACGCCGGCAGCGAGGTCGACGTGCAGCTGCTCGCGCACGGCCTCGAGCCCGCCGACCTCGTCGTCATCGGCAGCCACTGCGTCGGACTCGACGCGATCGTCGGCCGGCTGATCGGCGAAGGCGTGCGGCCGAAGGTGCTCTACGTCGGCAGCATGGGCGGCGCGAAGGCCGCGCAGCGCGGCGAGTGCGACGTCGCGAGCGTCCACCTGATGGACCCGGCGACGGGCGAGTACAACCGCCACCTCCTGAGCGAAGCGCTGACGCTCGTCCCGGGCTATCGGCGGATGCAGGGAATCGTGTTTCGCGCCGGCGACGCGCGCTTCGCCGGCAGGGGCGCGCACGACGCGATCGCTGCCGCGCTCGCCGATCCCGATTGCACGATGGTCAACCGCAACGCCGGCAGCGGCACGCGCGTCCTGATCGACAGGCTGCTCGGCACCCGCCGCCCGC
>DASSRF010000015.1:0-5082 GCA_035701945.1 Caldimonas sp.
GCTTCGAGCTGCCGCGCGCGGTGGCGGCGACCGCGGCGGCGTAGCGCCCGGCACGCGCACGGGCCGTGTCGCGCGCCGGCGCGCCGCCGTCAGGTGTTGAGCGCGATCCGCCGCCGTTGCCGGATCTCGTCGCGCGAGAAGCCCACCGCTTCGACGACTTTCGCATTCGCCGCGAACGGCACTGCCACGCTCGCGCCTTCGCCGACGGCGAAGCTGCCCGCGGGATGGCCGTCGACGAACGCGTCGATGCGGTCGAGCCCGCTCGCCGTCAGCGCCACCTTGCGCGCCGCCGGATCGACGACGAACGCGAGCGCGCTCCGCGGCTCGCGGCGCAGCAGCTCGACGCAGTGCATCAGCAGGTCGCCGTTGCCGGCGAGGAGGTCGTTCTTCGTCATCGCGTACGGCGCGCCGGCGATGCCGACGTCCTCGATCGTCAGTCCCTCGCTCGGGCCCGACCGCGTCGCCCGGCGAAACGCGAAGCTGAGGCCGATTCCGCTCGCCAGCGGCGGCAGCGCGATCGGCGTTCCCTGCAGCGCCTTCTTCAGATCGGCGTACTCCCAGACGTTGGCGCCGCCGGCGCCGGTCGCTTCGCCGACGCAGACGAACGGGCCGATCGCGTTGTCGACCCAGCCTGCGGAGAAGATGTCGCCCGACGAGTAGGTGTTGGTGTCGCCGACGAGCAGCACCGGGCCGGGGTAGCGCTGGCCGATCGCGTTGCAGTCGGCGCGGTCGGAGATCGGCACCGGCTGGGCGTAGAGCTCGCCGTTGCGGACCGCGGCGTCGAGCGAAGCCTGCCACGGTGCGAGGTCCTCGGCGAGGCCGCGTTGCGTCGCCATCTCGCGCGTGAACGTCGTCGCGAGCACCGAGAAGCGCACCGGCTCGATCGCCTTCGGCGTGAAGAGCTGGAGCGCGTGCTCGGCGGCGAGGATGTAGCCGCCCGGGTTGCCGCGCACGTCGACGACGAGGCCGCCCTGCGGCAGCAGCGGCAGCACGCGCAGCAGCTCGGCGACGAACGGCTCGGGCTCGCTGTCGAACGCCCAGATGCGCAGATAGCCGATCGCGCCCCCCGGTGCCTGCAGCGACTGGACGCGAAGCGTCTCGGGAATCGTCGTCCGGATCGTCGTTGCCATCAGGCCGCGGCCGCGTGCGCTGCCCGCGACCGAGACCGCGCGCCTGGGCGGCGCCGGCGTCTCGCCGACGAGCGCCTCGGGAGCGAAGAAGAGCATCTTGGCCATCCGCACCGCGGCGGCAGCCGGGTTGACGGCGCGCGTTCGACGCAGCGCCTGCGCGCGCCGACCGCCCGCGGGCCCGCCTGCGAGCAGGTTCGCGACGGCGCCGGGCTCGACGACGCGCCACGGCACGCGCACCTCGCGCTCGCCGCCGACCGGATCGCCGGCGGCGTTCGTCTTGCGGTAGCCGACGACGACCCACTCCTCGTCGGGCGGCGGGCCGAACTGCAGCGAGCGGAACGTCAGGCTCGCGAGCGACGCGGCGCGCACGCTGTCCGGGCGCCCGGCGCATTCCTCGTCGGCGTGGCGGACGACGGCGCGGTCGATCGGCACGCCGTTCCAGTGCTGCACGACGACGCCGGGAACGAAGCCGGCGTCGAGCCCCTTGCCGACCTTGGTGACGACGTACGTCGGCGCGGCGTCCGGCCCGTACATCTCGACCAGGAACGGCAGCGCCGCGACCTTGCCGGCGAACGCCGCCGGCCACGTGTAGCGCGTGTGGTAGTCGCGCAGCTGCGTGACGATCGCCGCCAGCTCGACGTGGAACGCGTTGTCGTCGAACGTGCGCACCTGCGTGCGCAGGATGCGCAGCCGCTGCACCGGATCGAAGCCGTAGCGCGCGCGCTTGAGCGGCAGGTGCGTGTAGACGCCGCCGATCACGGTCTCGAACGCGTCGAGCAGGCGCAGCCGCTCGGCGGTCGAGAGCGCGGGCGGCGCCGGCAACGTCGCGGCTGCGCCGGCGCGAGCGCGCTTGCCGGCGCCGCGCGCGGCGACGCCGCGTGCGCGGGCTGCGCGGCGCCTGGCCCGCGCGGCTTCGGCGGCGGTGCGGCACGGCATCGCCTCGGCGAGCGGGACGCCTTGCTGCGCGGCGGTGAAGCGCGATTCGTTCATGCCAACCTCCCGATCGCTCGACGGGACCGTTCGAGCCGTCGAGTATCTTCGCGCTTCGCGCTGCAACCGATCGGGAGAACGAGGTGCTGTTCGAGCCGGGCCGCCACGAGCCGCTGACGCCGCTCGCGTGGGACGAGCCGCGCGCCCGTGCGCTGATCGAGCGGATCGCCGACGACGCGGCTGCGCGCTTCCGCGACGGCCTCGTCCGCCCGCCGCACCCGCGCGACGGCGCGCCGGCGCGCGAGCTGCACGGCGAGCTCTACCACGGCGCCTGCGGGGTGCTGTGGGCGCTGCATCACCTGCATGCGCTCGGCGCGAGCCGGCCGCGCGTCGACGGCACGATGGTCGACGTCGCGCTTGCGCGCCACCAGGAGTGGCAGGCGTCGTTCGGCGGCAGCGAGCGCGCGTCGTATTTCATGGGCGACATCGCGCTGCTCCTGCTCGCCTACGACCTCGCGCCGAGCGACGCGCTCGCCGCACGGATCGAAGCGCTCGTTCGCGGCAACATCCACCACCCCGCACGCGAGCTGATGTGGGGTTCGCCGGGGACGATGCTGGTCGCGCTCCTTCTCGCTCGCCGCACGCACGACGAACGATGGGCGGAGCTGTTCAGGGCCGGCGCGCGTGCGCTCGCGGGCGAGCTCGAGTGGTCGCCCGAGCACGCGTGCCACTACTGGACGCAGGATCGCTTCGGCCAGCGCGACACGTACATCGACGCGATCCACGGCTTCGCCGGCACCGCCGGCGTGCTCGTGCGCGGACGCGACCTGCTGCCCGCCGTCGAATGGCAGCAATGGCAGCAGCGCATCGAGAACACCGTCGCGCGGACAGCGACCGTCGAAGGCGATCGCGCGAACTGGCGAACGCACCTCGTGCAACCGGCAGGAACGCCGCCGCGGATGCTGCTGCAGTTCTGCCACGGCGCGCCGGGGTTCGTCATTGCCCTGGCAGCGATGCCAGGACCGGCGCTCGACGCTCTTCTGCTCGCCGGCGGCGAGGCGACCTGGCACGCCGGTCCGCTCGTCAAGGGCGCCAACCTCTGCCACGGCACCGGCGGCAACGGCTACGCGTTTCTCAAGCTCTTCCGCCGCACCGGCGACGAGCGCTGGCTCGTTCGTGCGCGCGCGTTCGCGATGCACGGCATCATGCAGTGCGAGCGCGACGCGGTGCGCTTCGGCCAGCTGCACGCGTCGCTCTGGACCGGCGACCTCGGCTTTGCCGTCTTCCTCTGGAACTGCATCGTCGCCGGCGACGACTTCCCGACGTTCGACGTCTTCTTCGCGCCGCGCTGATCGTCGCGCCCGCCTTCGCTTGCGACCGCGCGTCAGGCGTCGCCGCTTCGCAGCTCGGCGCGAAAGCGCGTCTTTCGCCAGGCCCAGGCGAGGCCGACGAAGAACGCCGTCAGGATCGCGCCGCCCCACCATTCGGTGACGTTCTCGAGCGCGTTCCTCTGCGCCGGAGTCGGCCACCAGAGCGGCAGCAGGACGTGGGCGAGGCCGAGCAGCGGCAGCAGCATGCACGGCGCGGCGACGGCGAGCGCGATCCGGCGCGTGTGCGCGTCGCCGCGCAGGCCGCGCAGCATCCGATCGCTGACGACGAGCGCGCCGATCGCCGTCAGGCCGAAGTAGAAAAAGACGCCGTAGCGCCGCATCCAGCGGTAGCCCTCGCCCTCGGTGCCGAGGAACGTCGCGTAGACCGCGAGCATCGCGCCGGCGGCGACACCGAGCACGGGAAGCGAGCGCTGCAGCGCATCGACGGGTGCGCCGATCGAGCGCAGCCACGCCGGACAGAGCATCCAGCAGAGCGCCTGCAGCACCGCCGCGGGCAGCACGAGCCCGCGAAAGACGATGTTCGGCAGGCCATGGCGGCCGGCGCGGCTGATCGAGACGCAGCCGTCGACGAACGGATTGCACGCGGGCGCGAGCTCGAGCCGGATCGAGAGCGGATATGCGATCGCCGTCGCGGCGAGCGGCAGCACCGCGGCGAGGAGCGCGAGCGCCCAGAGCGGGCGCCCGCGCGCGCGTGCCGTCGGCTCAGCCATGCACGAGGATGCCGAGCACGATCGCGACGTCGAGCGCGATCCAGCCGATGCACGGCACCCAGATCGCCTTGTCGCCCTCGCGCACGCCGTGGACCATCCAGAGGCAAGCCGAGACGAGATACGCCGCCCACGACAGGAGCGAGACGCCGCTCGCGTCGCCGCGCCACACCGCGACCGCCTGCGGCACCGTCATCGCCATCGTGACGACCGAGAACGCGTTGAGGAGCCGCAGGAAGCCGGGGTGCCTGGTGACGTTCCCGCTCTTCGAATGCCCGGTCGCGGCGTCTGGGTGTGAGGTCATGTCGTGCTCCGCGCCGCAGGTCGGTTCGGCGCCTGCCGAACCACGCTGCGACGGGTCGCGATCTTGCCTCGGCGACCGGGCGTCGCGCTGCGGAGCCCCGTGCGTGCGCGGGTCAGTGGACGACCAGGACCTGCGGCTGCAGCAGGTCGCGGCCGACCATCGCACGGGCGTAGAGGTAGTTCTCGCGCGCTTCCTCGCTGAGGACGTCGAGGTCGACCCGGCCGCGCTCGTCGCAGGGGAAGGCGAATCCGCAGCGGTGCGGCGAGAGGCTGCGGTAGCGAAGCTCGAAGCGGGCGCGGTCGGTCGGCGTTGCTCTGCTCGTGTCCATGGCGTCCTCCGGTTGCACGGTTCACACGGTGCGGTGCTTCGGTAGCGTGACGATGTCGATCGCGTTTCAATTGATATCGGCGTGTTGACGGCGTGCAACCGGCGGGGAGCGCCCGTGCAGCGCGGGCTCGTGGCGGGTGGCACCATTGCGTCCGGACCGGCGCGGCGACCGCGGCGCCGTCGCCGTCCCAACGACCGGAGATGCCATGGCCCGCACCGTCAAGGAAAAGCGCGCCGCGTTTCGCGCGCTGCACGCCGAAGGCTGCTTCGTGCTGCCCAACCCGTGGGACATC
>DASSRF010000016.1:0-5786 GCA_035701945.1 Caldimonas sp.
GCCGGTCCCGCGTCGCCAGTCGAAGCTCCCCATGCGCGCCAGGTCCTGTGCGCGTGCGAGCCGGGCCTTGTTGCGTTCGAGCTCCTGGCGGGTGCGCGACGAGCGCAGCAGGTAGCGCAGCCGGCCGGCCAGCAGGCTCCACTGGGTCGACTTGACGAAGAAGTCGGTCGCGCCGGCCTCGTACGCGCGCGTGATCGACGCGTCGTCGTCGAGGCCGGTCAGCATCAGCACCGGAAGCGACTCGAAGCCGGGCAAGGCGCGCAGCTCGCGGCACGTCTCGAAGCCGTCGAGCCCGGGCATGACCGCGTCGAGGACGACGATGTCGGGCAGCCAGTCCGCGAGCACGCGCATCGCCTGCTCGCCGCCCGACGCCTCGGTGACGTCGAAGCCCTGGTCCTGGAGCGCGACCGACGTCAGCAGCAGGTTGACCTCGTCGTCGTCGACGAGGAGGACGCGCGGGCGCTCCGGCAGGTCGTCGGGGGCTCGCTCGGTCGGCGTCATGGCGACGGGCCCGGAGAGGAAAGCATCGACGTCACGGCTTGTAGCACGGCCGCGAGCTCGCGCTCCATCGCATCGAGCCGCTCGGGCAGCGAGCCGAACGCCTCGGCGCGGATCGCCGTCTCGATCTCGGCGCACAGCCGCGCCAGCGCGAGCGCGCCGATGCTCGCCGACGACGACTTCAGCGTGTGGACGACGTGGCGGACGCCCTGCATGTCGCCGGCGCTGCGCGCCTCGTCGAACTGCCGCGCCAGCCGCGACGCCGACGACTCGAACGCGCGCAGGACGCGCTCGAGCAGCCGGCTCTGGCCCTGCGGGTCGAGCTCGCGCAGGCGGTCGAGCGCGTCGGCGTCGAGCACCGCGCGCGCGCTCGCCGTGCTCTCGGCGACGGACGAAGGAACGTAGGACATCTGGGGCGACCGCTGCGGACCTCGCTCAGCCGGCGCGGCGACGCCGGCAGCCGCGGCCGCATAGCGCATTTTCGACGCAGCCGGACCTCGCCTGAGACGACCCGGGCAAGCCGAGCGCGTGCTGCCCGCCACGAAAGCGTGCCCTGCGCGACCGGCGGCAGCCGGTCAGACCGTCGCTCCGGCCGCAGCACGGGCGGCCGTTTCGGCGCGACGGCTCGCGCTCACTCGAGCGCAGCCGCGCCCATCAACGCGCGCAGCTGCGCCCGGTTGATCTCGGCGACGCTCATCAGCAGGTGCTCGGCGGCCTCGCGGTACTCGTGCACCGATTCGGCCTCGGCGGCCTCGACCATCGCGAGGTACGGACGGTACGGGCCGTCGCCCTCGACGAGCGCGCGATACACGCGCTCGGGCACCGGGATCGAGCCGAGCAGCTTGGCGAACGGCTCCTGGAACATCCGGTCGAGCAGCGAGAAGACGCCGCAGATGAACATCTCGCCGCGCATCTCCTCGTCGGCGGTGCCGGCGACGAGCTCTTCCATGAGGAGGCCGCGGCGGACCGCGGCGAACATGATCGGGCGCAGGTTGACGTCCTTGCTCGCGGTCGCCAGCAGCAGCGCGAGCCAGCGCTTCAGCCGCTGGTAGCCGAGCAGCATGATCGCGTGCCGGAACGAGCTGATCTCGACGCGCAGGCCGAACGCCGGCGAGTTGATGTAGCGCAGCAGCTTGAACGCGAGCGACGGATCGCGCTTGAGCGTGTTCTCGAGCTTGTCGATGCCGTCCTCGTTGTCGACGCGGTGGATCAGCTCGACGACGATCTGCATGTCGGGCTGCGCCATCGCCTTGCCGGTGCGCGCCGCGTTGGCGGTGATCGCGTCGTCGATCGGCCAGCCGAGGACGGCGTGCGCGCCGCGCGCGAACGCGGCTTCCATGTCGGCGATCGTCCGCACGCCCGACTGGACGTGCTGGATCGTCCGCGTCACCCCCGCCGGCGGCGCCGCCGCGGCGCCGATGCGGCGCTCGTCGGCGAGGTCGATGATCGAGTAGCGAAAGCACGGCAGCACCTCGCGCGGCAGCTCGTCGTTCGGCCGGCCCTTGAGGAGCAGCGTGTTGCCGTTGCCGTGCAGGCGGACGAGCGACTCGACGTTGTCGGGGTCGGACGCCATGAAGTTCGGCACCTCGACCATCATGTTCGCGGTCGGGCTCGCGTTCAGCAGGTCGTGGACGAGGCTTTCGCTGACGACGTTGAGCGACACCGCGGCGCCGCTCGCCGGCCAGACCTCGCCGACCGCGTGCAGCAGCTGCGCGACGTCGAGGACGGCATCGGGCCGCAGCGGAACGACGGTCAGCCGGGTCGCCGCGACCGCGCGGTTGCGGTCGATGAACGGCGAGTAGCCGAGGGCCACCTGACCGAGGATCGGGGCATCGAGCAAGAAGACTCCTAACCGGTCGTCATCCTGAATCGAGGGAACGATCTCGGCGACCGGGATCATTCGCTTCGCCCAGGAGACACGCGGCTCATCCGCCGTTGACGTACTGGAACAGCGACAGGTGCTGCACCATCGCGTACGACTTCAGCGCTGCATCGTAGCCCGTTTGCCGGGTCTGGAAATCGGAGATCGCGTGCACCATGTCCACATCTTGCGCATTCGATCGCTCGGTCGTGCTGGCGAGCTTCTGCGCGTCGAGGCGATCGCTCTCGCTGTCGATCCGGTTGAGCACCGCGCCGGCGGCGCTGCGCGCCGCCTGGAGGTTGGCGAGGACCGAATCGATGTCGCGCAGGGCGTCGGCGTTGCCCTGCGCGATCTGCGAGCCGGTGCGACCGGTCGTTCGCAGGGCCGCGATCGCCGAGTCGAGCGCGCCGAAGACGCCGAGCGTCGGCGTCGACGGTGCGATCTCGAACTGGTCGCCGTTCGCCGGCGTGCCGCTCACCGAGACGGTCATGCCGTCGATCGTGATCGCCTGCCCGGAGACGTACGGCGCGTTGACGACTGCGGTCGGCAGCCCGTCCTTCAGCACCGAGTACGTCGTCGCGCCTGCGGCGACGCTGAACGTGATCGTGTAGTCGGCGCCGGTGAGCGCGCTCGGATCGGAGACGCCGCCGTTGTCGATCGTCGCGTTCTGCACGCCGGGTGCGGAACTTGTCACGAACACGCCGTTGCCGGTCCGCGCCTCGAGCCACGCGGCGCGACCGTCGGTCGTCAGCGGCAGCCCGGTCGGCTGCTCGGTCTTCATCTCGCCGGCGGCGGCGGCGAACTGGACGCCGGTCGCGGTGTCGACGAACGGCTTCTGCGTCGAGCCCTGGCCGCCGAAGACGAACGTCCCGCCGCCGTCACCGCTGTTGGCGAGCGAGAGCAGTTGCTCGCGGATCTGCTGCAGCTCGTCGGCGATGCTCTTGCGCTCGGCGTCGCCGTAGCTTCCGTTGCCGGCCGAGACCATCAGCTCGCGCGCGCGCTGCAGGAGGTTGCCCGCGTCGCCGAGCGTGCTCTCGGCCTGCGTGATCAGCACCTTGCTGGCGTCGACCGCGCGCTGGCTCGTCTCGCTGCGACCGATGCTCGCGAGCGCGCGCTCGGCGCGCGCGGCGGCCGCCGGGTCGTCGCTGGCGCGGTTGACGCGCTTGCCGGTCGTCAGCTGGTCCTGCAGCGCGTTGAGCTCGGACTGCCGGCGCGAGAGCGTGTCGATGCCGGTGTCGAACGCGTTCGCGGTGGCGATTCGCATGGCGGTTTCCTGGAAACGACGGCGGCTATGCGCCGACCTGGAGCAAGGTGTCGAAGACCGACTGCGCGACCTGCAGGATGCGCGCCGCCGCCTGGTAGCTCTGCTGGAACTGGATCAGCCGCGCCGCCTCCTCGTCGAGGTTGACTCCCGACTTCTCGGCGACCGCGGTCCTGGCGTCGGTCGCGACTGCGGCCGACTGGTCGGCGGCGAGGCTCGCGCTCTGCACGCGAACGCCGATGTTCGCGAGCGCCGAGGCGTAGGCGTCGGTGACGTTGACGCCGCCGACGCCCGACGCTGCGCGGCCGACGATCGTCGCGTCGCGCAGCGCCATCAGCGCGTTGGCATTGCCGTTGTTGCCGGCGGGAACGGCCGTCTTCGCGACCGTGACCGCGTCGCCGTTCTTCGGCACCCCCGAGAGCTGCAGCGCGAAGCCGTTGAGCGCGATCGGCTGGCCCGCGCTCCAGGTCCCGGTGCCGCTCGTCGGCGGCAGCACCGCGGTGGTGTCGACCAGGTTCCAGGTGTAGTTGCCGAGGTCGTCGGTGAACGTGATCGTCGCCGTCAGGTTCGGGTTCAGCGAGGTGCTCGTCGCCGCGAGCGAGGCGACCGCGGCGGTGCCGGTGTTGGTCGCGGCGACGCTCGCCGTCACCGGCGACGCCGCCGCGATCCCCATCGGATCGTCGAGCGCGCGCGCGATCGTGCGGATCGAGGGCGTCACCGGTTCGAGCAGGAAGCGGTCGCGCGGCGCTGGCGGCGGCGCCGCGATGTCGATCCGGAAGCCGTCGATGATGTCGCCGTTCGTGACCGTCTGCGACGTGTTGTCGCTGAGGCGCGTCAGCCGATAGCTGCCGGCGGGCAGCGCCGGATCGGCGACGAGCTCGTAGTCGCTCGGCTGCAGCTGTGCGGTCGAAACGACGGTGATCGAGACGCTCGAGACGCGAACGCCGGCGCCGTTGACGTACGACGCGACCGGAACGCCTCCGGCCATCGCGTTGTTCGACGACGGCGCGACCGTCGCCGCGCCGATCGACAGCAGCGGCGCGCCGGGTCCGGGCGGGTTGCCGAGGTCGACGCCGAGCGCCTGCTGGCCGTTGAGCGCACCGGCGATCGCCGACGCCATCTGGCCGAGCAGGCCGCGCGCGTCGGGAATGTCGTGGTTCTGCACGCGCAGGAGCCCCGCGACCGAGCCGCCGGCGATGAAGCCGTCGGGGAACGCGCGCGTCGTGCCGCCTTCGCTGACGCCGATCTGGACCTTGGCGGGATCGAACGGATCGGGAAGCGCGACGAGCGGCGTCGCCTCGCCGCCGAGGACGAGCCGCTGCGCGCCGCCGAGGAAGACGCCGACCGTCCCGTCGGCGGCGGCAACGGTCGTCACCTGGACGATCTTGGAAAGGTCGGCGATCGCGGCGTCGCGCTGGTCGAGCAGGTCGTTCGGCGCGTGGCCGGTGCCCTGGGCGCTGGCGATGCTCGCGTTGAGCTTGGCGATCCGCGTCGTCAGCGCGTTGATCGACTCGACCGCGGTGCGCAGGTCCTGCGCGATGCCGGCCTGTTGCGCGTCGAGCTGGTCGGACGCGGCGCGAAAGCGCGCCGCGAGGTCGCCGACGCGGGCGAGCACGACCTGGCGCGCCGCCGCGTCCTGCGGCTTGTTGGAGACGTCGACGAAGGCGTTGAAGAGTTGCTGCGCGGCGTAGCCGAGGCCGTTCTCGCCGATCGGGAACACCGTCTCGAGCTTTTGCAGCTGGGCGCTGCGCGCATCGTCGGTGGCGGCGAGCGAGGCCGCCGTCGCCGCCTCGCGCGTCAGGAACGCGTCGTGGGCGCGCGTCACCGTCGTGACGTCGACGCCCTTGCCGAAGAAGCCGTTGCCGGTCTGCTGGCTGAATGCGGTCGCGAGCTCGACGCTCTGGCGCGAGTAGCCGGGCGTGTTCGCGTTGGCGACGTTGTTGCCGGTGACCTGCAGCGCGGCGTAGTTCGCCATCAGCGCGCGCTGGCCGATGTTGAGGAGCGAGGAGATGGTCACGGCGTCAGGCGATCCGCTGCAGCTTGAGCGTGCTGTTGATCAGGCGCGACAGCTTGTCGGCGTAGCCGGGGTCGGTCGCGTAGCCGGCTTGCTGCAGCGCGCTCGCGAAGCCCTGCCCCGTCGCCGCGCTCGCCGGCGCCGCGGTCGCC
>DASSRF010000017.1:0-7318 GCA_035701945.1 Caldimonas sp.
GTGAAGCGCGGCTTGCGCTTCTCCATGAACGCCGCCTGCCCCTCGCGGTAGTCGCTGCTCGCGAAGCACGCCGCGACGGCGTGCTCGCAGGCGTCGACGTCGCGGTCGGCGGCGTTCTTCACCGCCTCGCCGACGACGAGCTTGGCGCAGCGCACCGTGAGCGGCGCGTTGGCGGCGATCGTCCTCGCCATCTCCTCGACCGTCGGCTCGAGCGCGTCGTCGGCGACGACGCGGTTGACGAGGCCCATCCTCTCGGCCTCGCGGGCGTCGAACTGGCGGCCGGTGAAGAACATCTCCTTGGCGTGCGCCGGGCCGATCAGGTCGACGAGCGGCTGCGCGCGGTTGAGGCCGTAGCCGAGGCCGAGCTTGGCGGCGGGGACGCCGAACTTCGCGTTCTCGGTGCAGACGCGGATGTCGCAGCAGACCGCCGCCGCGGTACCGCCGCCGATGCACCAGCCGCGGATCATCGCGATGGTCGGGATCTTCATCGACTGCAGCGCCGTGTACGCCTTCTGCGTCGTCGCCTGGTAGTGCGCGACCGCCTCGGCTTCCTGGCGCTCGTCCTTGAATTTCGAGATGTCGGCGCCGGAGGCGAACGCCTTGCCGCCGGCTCCGGTCAGGACCATCACGCGCACCGAAGGGTCGGCGGTGAAGTCGGCCATCGCCTCGAGCGCCGCCTCCCACATCTCGAGCGAGATCGCGTTCAGCTTCTCGGGGTTGTTGAAGATCATCCAGCCGACGCCGTCGGCCTTCTTCACGATCAGCTTCTCGCTCGCCATCGCGTTCTCCTCAGACGACGCCTTCGCTGCGCAGCCGCGCGATGCCGGCGTCGTCGAAGCCGATCTCGCGCAGCACCTCGTCGGTGTGCTCGCCGAGCGCGGGCGGGTGCGCGACGACGCGGCTCGGGGTGCGGCTGAGCGTCACCGGCTGGCCGAGGTAGGGCACGTCGCCGACCTCCTGGACGATGCCGAGCGCTCGCACCTGCGGGTCGGCGAACGCCTGGTCGATCGAATAGATCGGACCGCACGGCACGCCGGCGGCGTTGAGGACGTCGACCCACTCGGCGGTGGTGCGCGCGGCGAGGTGCTTCTCGAGGTCGCCGTGGAGCTGGTCGCGGTGCTCCGAGCGCAGCGCGCCGGTCCGGTAGTCGGGGTGCTCGGCGAGCTCGGGCGCGCCGATGGCGTCGCACAGGCGCAGCCAGATCCGTCCGCCCGACGCGGCGATGTTGAGGTGCCCGTCGCGTGTCCTGAAGACTCCGGTCGGGATCGACGTCGGGTGGTTGTTGCCCGCCTGCTTCGCGACTTCGCCCTGCATCAGCCAGCGCGCCGCCTGGAAGTCGAGCATGAAGAGCTGCGCCTGCAGCAGCGACGATTGCACCCACTGGCCCTTGCCCGACTTCTCGCGCTCGATGACCGCGACCGCGATTCCCCAGGCGCAGAAGATTCCGGCGGTGAGGTCGGCGATCGGAATGCCGACGCGCACCGGCCCCTGCCCCGGCAGCCCGGTGATCGACATCAGGCCGCCCATGCCTTGCGCGATCTGGTCGAACCCGGGGCGCAGCCGGTACGGGCCTTCCTGGCCGTAGCCCGAGATGCTCGCGTAGATCAGCCGCGGGTTGACCGCCGCCATCGTCGCGTAGTCGATGCCGAGCTTGTTCTTGACGTCGGGACGGTAGTTCTCGACCAGGATGTCGGCGCGCGCAGCAAGCCGCTTCAGGATCGCGACGCCCTCGGCCGACTTGAGGTTGAGCGTGATGCCGCGCTTGTTGCGGTGCACGTTCTGGAAGTCGCTGCCTTCGCGCGGCCCGCCGATGCCCTCGCCGTCGTCGAGCGCCGCCGGCATCTCGACCTTGATCACCTGCGCGCCCCAGTCGGCGAGCTGGCGGACCGCGGTCGGGCCGGCGCGGACGCGGGTGAGATCGAGGACGGTGAGATGCGAAAGAGCGTCCGACGCGAGCATGGAATCAGTCTAGCGTGCGGCGCTAAGATGCGCGCACGCTGCCGTCGCCACCTCTCTCGCGAACACAGGAACTGCCATGTCCGACCTGCAGGCGAAGTTCGAGGAAGCCGTCGCCGACTCGAGGAAGCTTCCCGAGAAGCCCGACAACGCGACCCTGCTGCGGCTCTACGCGCTCTTCAAGCAGGCGACGAACGGCGACGCCGAGGGCGAGCGCCCGGGCTTCGGCGACATGGTCGGCCGCTTCAAGTGGGATGCATGGAACGCGATCGCCGGCAAGTCGAAGGACGAGGCGATGCGCGAGTACGTCGATCTCGTCGAATCGCTGAAGTGACTTCGCGCGCTCCGCGCCCGAAGTCATCCTGAGCGCAGCGAAGGATCTCGTCGCTTCGCGCGTGCCGAGATCCTTCGCGTTCGCTCAGGATGACGGAGCCTTCTTCTGCGCTTTGCGTTTCGCCGGAGCGCTCGCCACCTTCCGCTCGGCCTCGGCGAGGACGTCGTCGAGGTTGTCCTCGATTTCGGCGAGGATGCGGTCGCGGAAGACGCCGACCAGAAAGCCGAGCCGCGCGGTGAGGTCGAACGAATCGGCGGCGACGACGAGCTTGCCGTCGACGCCGGTCCGCGTGAACTCGACGACGTCGCTCGTCCTGCCTTCGACGACGGTGCACGCCATGCCGAACTTCTCCTCGGCGAGCTCGGCCCAGCGCAGCGCTGTCTTGCGCGCCCGGGCGAGGCCGAGGCGATGCGCGCGGTGGACGTGGATCTCGGCCATGGCAGCTCCGGTGCAGACGGCGCGAGCTTAGCGCGCGAGCGCCTGGTTGCGCTCGGCGGCAGGCAGCGCGGCGATGCGCCGCACTTCGCCGTAGAAGCGGCCGAAGTCGCGCCCTTCGCGCTCGAAGATGCGCTCGAACGCGGGAACGAGGCCGGTGTAGCTCGCGAGCACCGCGAAGCTGGCGTTGTTGGCGCTGGCGAACCAGCTGTCGTAGCCGGCGTAGCCACCCCAGCGCGCTGCCTTCAGCGCGTCGTACTCGGCACGCAGCCTCGCGAGCACCGCCGCCTTGCCGGCGCGCTTCTCGTCGTCGCTCGCGGCGCTCGCGTAGACGCGCGCGAGCTCGTCGCGAAAGCGCGCCGTGATGGCGCGGAAGTCCGCCCGCCGCTTCTCGGCGGCGTCGGCAGCGGCGCGCGCTTCGGGCCCGGCGTGCTCGGCGAGCCAGCGCGCCTCCCCGATCTTCTCGACCGTGCTCGCGAACGACTCGTTGAACGCGGTGTCGCCGGGGATGAAGACGACCTGGTGCGCGAGCTCGTGGAAGACGAGCCGCGCGAGCTCGCCTTCGGGATAGCCGATGAACGTGTTGAGCAGCGGATCGGCGAAGAAGCCGCCTGCGGGCAGGCGGCCGAGCGTCGAGTACGCCGGCACCGGGTAGACGGCGACGTCGAGCCCTTCCCTCCTCAGCTCGGCGGCGAGCGCATCGGCGCGATCGTGGTGGTAGTAGCCGCGATAGCCGACGCAGCCGACGATCGCGAAGCACCAGGTCTTCGGCACCAGCGAGAGCTCGGGTGCGGCGACGACGTTCCACACGGCGGCCGAGCGGTGCAGGTCGGCGTAGCGGCGGTAGCTCGCGTTGTCGGGCTCGCCGAGCTCGGCCACCGCGAAGTCGCGGATCCGCTGCGAGAGGACGAGCCGATCGCGCAGCGTCGCGCTCGTCGCCGGGTCGTCGAGCACCTGCGGCACCGGCCGCGCGGCCTGGAGGATCTCGAGATGGCCGACGACCGACTGCGCGTAGTAGCCGAGCGTCGCGCAGCCCGACGTCATGCAGACGCCCGCGACGGCGACGAGCGCCGTCACTGCGAGCCCGCCGAACGCCACCCCGAGGACCCTTGCGCCGCGCCTCACGCGCGCGCCGGCACGCGGTCGGGTTCGACCTCGACGAGGCAGTCGTAGAAGCTCGGGGCGCGACCGATGTCGGTGAGGCGCTGGTGCGTCAGCTCGTTGCCGTTCTTGCCGTCGCTCGCGAGCTTCTTCCACCAGACGCCGAGGCCGTTGACGACGCCGGGCCGCGCGCGCTGGCCGACGACCGCCTTGCAGACGATCGAGCCGCGGTCGTTGAAGATGCGCACGCGATCCCCCGACGCGATGCCGCGCGGCGCTGCGTCGTCTGGCGAGATCTCGAGGATCGGCTCGCCTTCGATGCCGCGCAGGCTGGTGACGTTGACGAACGTCGAGTTGAGGAAGTTGCGCTCCGGCGGCGAGATCATCGCGAGCGGGAAACGCTCGGCGAGCTCGGGCGCGCTGCGCGCCGACTCGTAGGGCTCGACGAAGTCGGGAACGCCGACTCCCGGCGCGTCGATGCGGCACTTGCCGTCGGGCGTCGGAAAGCCGCCTTCGGCGAACGGCGCTTCGGCGATCGGCAGCTTGACCCAGCCGCGCGCGCGCAGTTGCGCGAAGTCGATGCCGCCTTCGCCGGCGGAACGAAACGCCGTCCGCGCGAGCGCCTCGTCGTCGTCGCGAAAGCACGGATCGTCGAAGCCGAGCCGCGCCGCGAGCTCGCGGAAGACCTGCGTGTTCGGCTGCGCCTCGCCGAGCGGCGCGATCGCCGGCTCGTTGATCAGCGCGTAGGTGTGGCCGTAGCTCGTGTGGACGTCGAGGTGCTCGAGCTGCGTCGTCGCCGGCAGCACGTAGTCGGCGTGGTCGGCGGTGTCGGTGAGGAAGTGCTCGAGGACGACGGTGAAGAGGTCGTCGCGCGCGAAGCCTCGGGCGACCTTGCCCGACTCGGGCGCGACCGCGACCGGGTTCGAGTTGTAGACGACGAGCGCCTCGATCCTCGGGCCGAAGCGCGAGCCGTCGGCGCGCACGCCCCCTTCGTGCAGCAGGTCGTCCCCGATCGTGCTCATGTTGATCGTCCGCGGCGTGCGGCCCGCGAGCAGGTCGGGGCGCTGCAGCGCGGCGTCGGCGCGGACGTTGCGGAACCATCCCGAAGACGACAGCAGCATGCCGCCGGCGCGGTCGCGCCAGGCGCCGACGAGGCACGGCAGGATCGCGATCAGCCGCGCCGCGTTGCCGCCGCCGCGGACGCGCTGCATCCCGTAGTTGAGGCGGATCGCCGCCGGCCGGATCGTCGCGTAGTCGCGCGCGAGCGAGCGCACCTGCTCGGCGTCGATGCCGCACGCCGCGGCGACGCGCTCGGGCGGCCACGCGAGCGCGCGCTCGCGCAGCACCGCCCAGCCGGCGTCGACGTGACGGGCGATGTAGTCGTGGTCGAGCCAGTCGTGGACGACGAGCTCGTGCATGACGCCGAGCGCGAGCGCGCCGTCGCTGCCGGGCAGGAGCTGGATGTGCTCGTGGCAGCGCTCGGCCGTCTCGGTGCGGCGCGGGTCGATGCAGACGAGCCTGGCGCCGGCGCGCTTGGCCTCGAGCGCGAAGCTCCAGAAGTGCAGGTTCGCGGTGATCGAGTTGCTGCCCCAGATGACGATCAGCCGGCTCTCGGCGTAGTGCTCGACGTGCATGCCGACCTTGGCGCCGTACGTCGCGGCGAGCGCCTCGCCGCCGGCCGACGAGCAGATCGTGCGGTCGAGGAGCGAGGCGCCGAGCCGGTGGAAGAACCGCCCGGCCATGCTCTCGCCCTGCACGAGACCCATCGTGCCGGCGTAGCTGTAGGGAACGATCGCCTCGGCGTTGGCGAGGCCGGGGCCGGCGATGCGCGCGAGCCGATCGGCGATCGCGTCGAGCGCCTCGTCCCACGACACCGGTGCGAAGCGGCCGCTGCCCTTCGCGCCGACGCGCTTGAGCGGCGTCAGCACGCGCTCCGGGTGGTACGTGCGCTCCGTGTAGCGCGAGACCTTGGTGCAGAGCGCGCCGTGCGTCGGCGGATGGTCGGGGTCGCCGTGGACCGCGACCGCGCGCCCTTCGTCGTCGACGCTGACGAGGAGCGCGCACGTGTCGGGGCAGTCGTGTGGACAGGCGGCGCGGACGACTGCGGCGGACATCCGCACACTATGGCACAGCACCCGCAGGGACGAGGGGGCACGGGTACACTGGCCCGGCAGGTGCCGGCCCTCCGACGCCTCGCTGCGCGACCGGGATCCGACCATGCAAGTCATCGACTCCATCCTCGCCGACGCGGCGCAGATCGCCGCGATTCGCCGCGACCTCCACGCCCATCCCGAGCTCTGCTTCGAGGAGCGCCGCACCGCCGACCTCGTCTGCGAGCAGCTGACCGCGTGGGACATCCCGTTCCACCGCGGCATGGGAACGACCGGGGTCGTCGCGATCCTGAAGAACGGCAGGAGCGAGCGCGCCGTCGGCCTGCGCGCCGACATGGACGCGCTGCCGATCACCGAGCACAACGCGTTCGCGCACAAGAGCGTGCACGCCGGCAAGATGCACGCGTGCGGCCACGACGGTCACACCGCGATGCTGCTCGCCGCCGCCAAGCATTTCGCCAAGCACCGCAACTACGACGGCACCGTCTACCTCATCTTCCAGCCCGCCGAGGAAGGCGGCGGCGGCGCGCGCGAGATGATGAACGACGGACTGTTCGAGAAGTTCCCGATGGAGGCGGTGTTCGGCGCGCACAACTGGCCGGGGCTGAAGGCGGGCCAGTTCGCGCTCAAACCGGGCCCGGCGTTCGCGTCGAGCAACGAGTTCCAGATCACGATCCGCGGCAAGGGAGCGCACGGCGCGATGCCGCACCTCGGCGTCGACCCCGTGCCGATCGCGGCGCAGATGATCACCGCGTTCCAGACGATCATCACGCGCAACAAGCGGCCGATCGACGCCGGTGTCGTCTCGGTGACGATGGTCCACACCGGCGAGGCGACCAACGTGATCCCCGAGAGCTGCGAGATGCAGGGGACGGTGCGCACGTTCACGCTCGAGGTGCTCGACCTCATCGAGCGGCGCATGCGCGAGATCGCCGAGCACACCTGCGCCGCGTTCGGCGCCGAGTGCGAGTTCAGCTTCAAGCGCAACTACCCGCCGACGATCAACCACACCGCCGAGACCGAGTTCGTGCGCCGGGTCATGACCGAGATGGTCGGCGCCGAGAACGTGATCGACTTCGAGCCGACGATGGGCGCCGAGGACTTCAGCTACTTCCTGCTCGAGAAGCCCGGCTGCTACTTCCTGATCGGCAACGGCGACGGCACCCACCGCGACGGCGGCCACGGCATGGGGCCGTGCATGCTGCACAACCCGAGCTACGACTTCAACGACGAGCTGATCCCGCTCGGCGGCTCGCTCTGGGTCCGCCTCGCCGAGGCGTGGCTCGCCGCGCCGCGGCCGTGACGTGACCGACGACGCCGACCAGCGCAAGGCGCCGCGCCGCGAGCGCCGTGCGGCGCCGCGGCCGGCGCGTCCGCCGCG
>DASSRF010000018.1:0-19661 GCA_035701945.1 Caldimonas sp.
GAGCTGCAGCGCGAGACGAACCTCGCGCGCGCCGCCGAGCTGTTCGCGCGCCGCGGCTACACGGCGACCTCGATGAACGAGGACGCACAGGCGTGCGGCGTCACCAAGCCGACGCTCTACCACTACGTTCGCGACAAGCACCAGCTGCTCGCCGAGATCGCCGAGGCGCACATCGCGCGGCTGCTCGCGCTCGTCGACGAGGTCGACGCAGCGCAGCTCGCGCCCGAGGCCCGCCTGCGCCGCCTGATCGATGCGTTCCTCGCCGCGTATTCGGGGTCGCAGGCCGAGCACCGCGTGCTGACCGAGGACGTCCGCTTCCTCGCGCCGACCGAGCGCCGGCGCGTGCTCGGCGGCGAGCGCAGGGTCGTCGCCGCGTTCGCCGACGCGATCGTCGCCGTCCGGCCCGAGCTCGCCAGGGAGCGGCTCGGCAAGCCGCTCGCGATGCTGCTGTTCGGCATGATGAACTGGATGTTCACGTGGCTGCGGCCCCGGGGCGAGCTCAGCCACGCCGACCTGGCGCCGGTCGTCGCCGATCTCTTCTTCGGCGGCATCGCTGCCGTGCGCGCGCCCTCGCGCCTGACGCCGCGAACCGATTCACCTCAGCATCACCTCGGAGATCCTGCATGTCGTTCCTCGGAAACGCCGTCCTCGCTGCCGCGACCGTCGCGTCGGGCGCGCTCGCCGGCGTCGCGCGCGCCGACATCGACGTCGGCGTGACCCTCTCGGCGACCGGGCCGGCGGCATCGCTCGGCCTCCCGGAGAAGAACATGCGCGCTGATGCCGCCGGCGATCGGCGGCGGCGTCGCGCCTAACTTGACGAGGTAGTCATCACATGGCCGTCCTGCAGAGCCTGATCGCCGACCGCTGGGTCGGCAGCCGCGAAGGCGCGCATCTCGCGAGCGCGATCGACGGCAGCGTGCTGCACCACGCGCACGCCGACGCGATCGACTTCGCCGAGGCGCTCGACCACGCGCGCCGCGTCGGCGGCCCGGCGCTCGTCGCGCTCGACTTCCAGCAGCGCGCGGCGCGCCTGAAGGCGCTCGCCGCGTACCTCAACGGCAGGAAGGAAGAGCTCTACGCGATCTCGCGCCACACCGGCGCGACGCGCAGCGACGGCTGGGTCGACATCGAGGGCGGCACCGGCACGCTCTTCGCGTACGCGTCGATCGGCGGCAACGAGCTGCCGTCGGGCAACGTGCTGCACGAAGGGCCGCCGGTCATGCTCGGCAAGAAGGGCAGCTTCGCGGCGACGCACATCCTGGTGCCGCGCGGCGGCGTCGCCGTCCACATCAACGCGTTCAACTTCCCGGTCTGGGGGCTGCTCGAGAAGTTCGCGCCGACGTTTCTCGCCGCGATGCCGTGCATCGCCAAGCCGGCGACTGCGACGAGCTACCTCACCGAAGCGCTGGTGCGGATGATGGTCGAATCGAAGCTCTTGCCGCCGGGCAGCCTGCAGCTCGTGATCGGGTCGACCGGCGACCTGCTCGACCGGCTCGATTCGAGCGACGTCGTCACGTTCACCGGCTCGGCCGACACCGCGCTCAAGCTGCGCGGCAACGCCAACCTGCTCGCGAAGTCGATCCCGTTCACCGCCGAGGCCGACTCGCTCAACGCGGCGATCCTCGGCCCCGACGTCGGCCCGGACGACGAGGAGTTCGATCTCTTCGCCAAGGAGGTCGTCCGCGAGATGACGGTGAAGGCGGGGCAGAAGTGCACCGCGATCCGGCGCGCGATCGTGCCGCGCCGCCACCTCGACGCAATGGCCGCGCGCCTGCGCGACCGGCTCGCCAAGGTGACCGTCGGCGACCCCGCGGTCGAAGGCGTCAGGATGGGCGCGCTCGCGTCGAAAGCGCAACAGTTCGACGTCGCCGAGCGCGTCGCGCAGCTCGCCGCGGGCAACGAGATCGTCTTCGGCGCGAACGAACCGTTCCGGCCGCTCGGCGAAGGCGTCGACAACGGCGCGTTCTTCTCGCCGACGCTCGTCCTCTGCCGCGACGGCGCGAAGAACGACGCCGTCCACGACATCGAGGCGTTCGGCCCGGTGTCGACGCTGATGCCGTACGGCGACTTCGACGAGGCGATGGCGCTCGCCGAGCGCGGCCGCGGCAGCCTCGTCGCGACGCTCGTCACGCACGATCCGAAGGTCGCCGCCAAGGCGATCCCGCAGATGGCGGCGTGGCACGGGCGCCTGCTCGTCCTCGACCGCGACGCCGCCGGCGAGTCGACCGGCCACGGCTCGCCGTTGCCGATGCTCAAGCACGGCGGCCCCGGTCGTGCCGGAGGCGGCGAGGAGCTCGGCGGCATCCGCGCGGTCAAGCACTTCCTGCAGCGCGCCGCGGTGCAGGGGACGCCGACGATGCTCGCCGCGGTCACCGGCGAATACGTGCGCGGCGCGGCGCGTCGCGAGGGCGGCGTCCACCCGTTCCGCAAGCACTTCGAGGAGCTCGCGATCGGCGACTCGCTGCTCACCCACCGGCGCACGGTGAGCGAAGCCGACATCGTCGCCTTCGGCGGCATCTCGGGCGACTTCTTCTACATGCACTTCGACGAGATCGCGGCGAAGGAATCGGAGTTCGGCAAGCGCATCGCGCACGGCTACTTCGTGCTCTCGGCTGCGGCGGGCCTCTTCGTCTCGCCCGCGCCCGGGCCGGTGCTCGCCAACTACGGGCTCGACACGCTTCGCTTCGTCAAGCCCGTCGCGATCGGCGACACGATCCGGGCGCGGCTGACGTGCAAGCGCAAGATCGACCGCAACCGCAAGGACGCGAATGGCCGCGGACAGGGCGTCGTCGCGTGGGACGTCGAGGTGACGAACCAGGACGACGAGCTCGTCGCGAGCTACGACATCCTGACGCTCGTCGCCAAGCGCGCCGAAGCCGCAGCCGCTGGCGCATAGCGGGGGGAAACCCTCCGCGGCCGCTCGGAGGGCGACTTCTAGAATCGCCGCGTCCACCCGTCCCCCCGCCCGCATGGCCCAGTCCCGTCGCGCCGAGAAGGCGCCGCCGCCCGCGGCGGCGCGGCCCGGGACGCGCATCCTCAAGAAGTACCCGAACCGGCGCCTCTACGACACCGAGATCTCCAGCTACATCACCCTCGCCGACGTCAAGTCGATGGTGCTGAAGGGCACCGACTTCGAGGTCCGCGACGCCAAGACCGGCGAGGACCTGACGCGCAGCATCCTGTTGCAAATCATCCTCGAGGAAGAGACCGGCGGTGTGCCGATCTTCTC
The DNA here is from genome assembly GCA_035701945.1 of Caldimonas sp. GTDB lineage: Bacteria > Pseudomonadota > Gammaproteobacteria > Burkholderiales > Burkholderiaceae_C > Schlegelella_A. The sequence goes on from DASSRF010000018.1 coordinate 3,230, forward strand.
GACTTCGACGCTTGCGCAGATCATCCGCTTCTACGGCAACGCGATGCAGGGCATGATGGGCTCGTACCTCGAGCAGAACCTGCAGACGTTCGCCGACGTGCAGGCGCGGCTCGCCGAGCAGTCGAAGGGCCTGTACGACCCGCGGCTGCAGAGCCCGGAGCTCTGGACCAAGTTCCTGAGCGGCCAGGCGCCGATGGTGCAGAACCTGATGGGCAGCTATCTCGAGCAGTCGCGCAAGATCTTCATGCAGATGCAGGAACAGCTGAGCAAGCAGGCGGAGACGCTCTTTCCGGGCGCTTCGGGGCGCAACGCGCCGCCCAAGCGATGACGCGCGGCACGCGCGCGCTCGTCGCCTGCTCGCTCGCCGCGATCGCGGCTGCGGCCGTGGCGGCGACGCCGACGGGCAAGACGGCAGCGACCGGCAAGGTCAGCGCAACCGCGACGCCGGCACCGACGGCGTCGGCCCCGGCAGCGGCGGCAGCGCCGGTCGAATTCACCGGCACGTTCCTCGCCGGAACGACGTACCTCGCCGAGATGGTCTACGACGCGCGCGTGCTGAAGACGTGGCGGCCGGTCAAGGACGTGCAGCCCGGCCCGAACACCGCCTGGAGCGTCGCCTGGACGAACCTCGACCAGTTCCCTGCGCTGAAGACCGCGAGCGCGCAGGCGAAGCACCAGCGCTTTCGCTTTCGCGTGACGAAGGCCGACGTCGTGTCGGGATCGCCGCAGTTGCCGTGGATGGCGACGTACCACTGCGAGGTGCTCGCGGTCGAGCCGGTGGCGGCTCCGCCCAAGCAGCAGCCGACGGGCAAGCGGCGCTGACGGCGGGCATCGGCGATCGGCGAAAATCCGCCGATGACCGATGCCACCGCGCTGCCCGGGCAGCGCGTCGCCAGCGCCCCGCCGAAGATCGGATTCGTCTCGCTCGGCTGCCCGAAGGCGCTCACCGACTCCGAGCTCATCCTCACGCGCCTCGCCGGCGAGGGCTACGCGACCGCGAAGACGTTCGAGGGCGCCGACCTCGTCATCGTCAACACGTGCGGCTTCATCGACGACGCGGTCAAGGAGAGCCTCGACGCGATCGGCGACGCGCTCGCCGGCAACGGCAGGGTCGTCGTCACCGGCTGCCTCGGCGCGAAGACCGGCGACGGCGGCGGCAATCTCGTGCGCGAGATGCATCCGAGCGTGCTCGCGGTGACGGGCCCGCACGCGACCGACGAGGTCATGGCCGCGGTGCACGCGCACCTGCCGAAGCCCCACGACCCGTTCGTCGACCTCGTGCCGCCGCCGGCGATCGGCATCAAGCTGACGCCGAAGCACTACGCCTACCTGAAGATCAGCGAGGGCTGCAACCACCGCTGCACGTTCTGCATCATCCCGAGCCTGCGCGGCGATCTCGTGTCGCGGCCGGTCGGCGACGTCCTCGCCGAGGCCGACGCGCTGTTCGCGTCGGGGGTCAAGGAGCTCCTCGTCGTCAGCCAGGACACGAGCGCGTACGGCGTCGACGTCCGCTACCGCACCGGGTTCTGGAACGGCCGCCCGGTGAAGACGCAGATGCTCGCCCTGTGCGAGCAGCTCGCACGGGTCGCGGCGCCGCACGGCGCGTGGGTCCGGCTGCACTACGTCTATCCGTATCCGCACGTCGACGACGTGCTGCCGCTGATGGCGTCGGGCGCGATCCTGCCGTACCTCGACGTGCCGTTCCAGCATTCGCATCCCGACGTGCTGCGGCGCATGAAGCGGCCGGCGAGCGGCGAGAAGAACCTCGAGCGGCTCGCGCGCTGGCGCGAAGCGTGCCCCGAGCTCGTCGTGCGCAGCACGTTCATCGCCGGCTTTCCCGGCGAGACCGAACAGGAGTTCGAGCACCTGCTCGAGTTCGTCCGCGAGGCGCGGATCGACCGCGCCGGCTGCTTCGCGTATTCGCCGGTGCAGGGCGCGGCGGCGAACGAGCTGCCGGGAATGCTGCCCGCGGAAGTGCGCGAGGAGCGGCGCGCCCGCTTCATGCGCGTCGCCGAGGAGGTCGCGACCGCGAAGCTCGGCGAGCGCGTCGGCGCGACGATGCAGGTGCTTGTCGACTCGGCGCCGGCGCTCGGCAGGAAGGGCGGCGTCGGCCGCAGCTACGCCGATGCGCCCGAGATCGACGGCAAGGTCCGTCTGCTGCCGCCCGGGAAGGCGTCGAAGACGCTGAAGGCGGGCGAGTTCACGCGCGCACGGATCGTCGCCGCCGACGGTCACGACCTCGTCGCGCTGCCGATCTGAAGGTTGCGATGAAGAAGAAGCAGCCGCCGAGCAGCACGCCGCTGATCGCGCATTCGTACCGTCCCCCCGCAGGCTTCGTCAGCGTCCAGCCGGCCGTGCACAAGGCGTCGACGGTCGTCTTTCCGAGCATGGCCGCTGTGCGCGCGCGCCAGTGGAGGGAAAAGACCGGCTACACCTACGGCCTGCACGGCACGCCGACGACCTTTACGCTCGAGGAGCGGATCGCGACGCTCGAAGGCGGCGTGCAGACGCTGCTCGTTCCGAGCGGGCTGGCGTCGATCTCGATCGTCGACATGGCGTTGCTGAAGAGCGGCGACGGCGTCGCGATTCCCGACAACGCGTACGGGCCCGGCGTCGAGTTCGCGCGGCACGAGCTCGCGGGCTGGGGGATCGCGCATCGTTTCTACGATCCGATGGAGCCGGCTTCGCTCGCGGCGGCGATCGACGAGCGCACTCGCCTGGTCTGGCTCGAGGCGGCGGGGTCGGTCACGATGGAGTTCCCCGACCTCGCGGCGCTCGTGCGCATCTGCAGGCAGCGCGGCGTCGTCAGCGCGCTCGACAACACGTGGGGCGCCGGGCTCGCGTTCGCGCCGTTCGCGATCGGCGCCGAAGGCGACGCCGAGGTCGCGGTCGACATCTCGGTCCAGGCGCTCACCAAGTACGCGTCGGGCGGCGCCGACGTCCTGATGGGCTCGGTGACGACGCGCGACGACGCCCTGCACCAGCGCATCAAGGCCGCGCACATGCGGCTCGGCTACGGCGTCGGCGGCAACGACGTCGAGCTCGTGCTGCGCTCGCTGCCGTCGCTGCCGCTGCGCTACGACGCGCAAGCGCGCGCCGGCGTCGCGCTCGCCGAGTGGTGGGCCCGGCGCTCCGAGGTCACCCACGTGCTGCACCCGGCGCTGCCGGGATCGCCGGGGCACGAGCACTGGCAGCGGCTGTGCGGCTCGGCGGCGGGGTTGTTCTCGGTCGTCTTCGACGAGCGCTACGACCGCGACTCGGTCGACGCGTTCGTCGATGCCCTGAAGGTCTTCAGGATCGGCTACTCGTGGGCCGGCCCGTCGAGCCTCGCCGTCGCGTACGACCTGAGGACGATGCGCAAGCAGCCGCGCTGGCCCGGCTACGTCGTTCGCTTCTCGCTCGGCCTCGAAGCCGTCGACGACCTGATCGCCGACTGCGAGCAGGCGCTCGCGAAGCTCGCCGGCTAGCGCGTCTGCCTGCGCCGACGCAGGCGAAGCGTCAGCGGCTCGGGCGCCATCGAGAACGAGAGTTCTTCGGTCGGCTCGTCGGCGGCGGCGCCGGTGCGCGTCGGCGCGACGCTCGCCATCTCGAAGCGGCCGAGCAGGACGGCGAGCGCCATCTTGATCTCGAGCATCGCGAGATGGCGCCCGGGGCAGACGCGCGGCCCGGCGCCGAACGGCATCGAGACGCGGTTCGCCGAGCTCGCGCTCGGGCCCGCGTCGGCGAGCCAGCGCTCCGGCTTGAAGCGCGCGGGCTCGTCGAAGTGCTCCTCGCGCAGGCTGTCGGCGCGCAGCGCTCCCCAGATCACGGTCTCGGCGGGGATGCGGATGTCGGCGACGCTCGTCTCGCGCAAGGCCTGCAGCATGAGAAACGGCGCCACCGGACGCAGCCGCAACGTCTCGTTCGCGCACGCCTCGACGTAGTCGAGCCTGGCGAAGCGCTCGATCGTCCACGTCGCCGGATCGCCGACCTCGGCATCGACTTCCGCGCGCGCGCGCGCCAGGCAGTCGGGGTGCTTGTAGAGGAGCCAGATCGTCCACGCGAGCGAGTTCGCGGTCGTGTCTTCGCCGGCGAGGAGCATCGTCAGCACGTTGCCGTGGATCTCGCTCGGCGTGATTCCCGACTGCGGATCGTCGGCGGCGACGATCATCGCCTCGAGCAGGTTCTGCGGCGCGGCGCGGCGCGCCGGATCCTCGAGGCGCTTCCTCGCCGCCCCGATGAAGTCGCGGATGGCCACGCCGATCGCCGCGACGCTGGCGTCGAGCTCGCGGTCGGCAGCGGTCTTCCAGTAGCGCCACGTCGGCAAGGGCGCCATGATGCGGCGAAAGATCGCCGGAAAGATCTTGTCGAGGTGGCGCTGGATGACGTCGTCGTCGGACTCGAGCGTGTTGACGTCGGCGCCGAACGCGAGCCCGGAGACGGTGTCGACGGTGTAGCGCATCAGGTCGGCCTGCAGCTCGATCGGCGCGCCGGCGTCGGCGGCGCGCGACCACCGGCCGGCGAGCCGCTCGCTCACCTTGACGAGCGACGAGAAGTACGCGCGCAGGTGGCGCGGGTCGAATCCTGCCATGACCATCCGGCGCTGCCGCTTCCACGCTTCGCCTTCGGAGCCGAACACGCCGACCGCCGCCGAGCCGATCTCGGCGGTGATCTCGGCGAGTCGCTTGGTGCGGCGAAAGCCGTCGGGACGGTCGCGCAGCAGCGCGCCCATCGCTGCATGGTCGGCGACGACGAGCAGCCTTCTCGTGCCGAGGCGGAACGTGAAGTAGGGGCCGTACTCGCGCACCCAGCGCTCGACCTGCTGGTGCATGCGCGCGCGCTCGAACTGCAACGCGTTGCCGAGCAGCGGCCATCCCGGCGGCGATGGCAGCTCGTCGATCTCGCGCAGCCGGGCGGGAGCGGCAGGAGGCGCGGCCTCGGTCTCGATCGACATCGTCTCTCCCTTGCCGTCAGTGCTTCGCGGGCGACGACACCTTGTGCCGCATCAGCCGGCCGTGCTCGCGCTCCCAGTCCCGCTTCTTCTGGTCGTGCCGCTTGTCGTGCTCGGCCTTGCCCTTCGCGAGCGCGATCTCGGCCTTGACGCGGCCGCCCTTGTAGTGGAGGTCGAGCGGGACCAGCGTGAAGCCCTTCTGCTCGACCTTGCCGATCAGGCGGCGGATCTCGTCCTTGTGCATCAGCAGCTTCTTGGTGCGGTCGGCCTCGGGGCGCACGTGCGTCGACGCGGTGCCGAGCGGGTTGATCCGGCAACCGATCAGGAAGAGCTCGCCGTCCTTGATGACGACGTAGCCGTCGCTCAGCTGCACCTGCCCGGCGCGGATCGCCTTGATCTCCCACCCGGAGAGCACCATCCCGGCCTCGTGCCGCTCCTCGATGTGGTACTCGAAACGCGCGCGACGGTTCTCGGCAATCGACATGGGTTTCGTTCGACGCGAGCGGGCGTCGCGCGGGCGACTTCTACAATTCGACGATTGTGAAGCAGGTCAGGAAGTCGGTCCTCCTGTGGTACTCGCCGGTGGAGATCTACCGCCTGGTCACCGACATCGAGCGTTACCCGGAGTTCCTGCCGTGGTGCGAGCGGGTCGAGGTGCTGAGCCGCGACGAGCGCAACGTCACCGCGCGGCTGCACCTCGCGTACTCGGGACTTCGCCACGCGTTCACGACGAGGAACGAGACGGTGCCCGAGGAGTCGGTGCGGATCGGCCTCGTCGACGGGCCGTTCTCGCTGCTCGACGGCTTCTGGCGATTCGTCGCGCTGCCGCTCGCGTCGACCGCGGCGGCGGCCACCGAGAGCGCGTGCAAGATCGAGTTCGAGATGCGCTACGCGTTCTCGAACGCGATCCTCGAGGCCGCGATCAGCCCGGTCTTCGATCGCATCGCCAACACCTTCGTCGACTCGTTCGTCCGCCGCGCCGAGCAGGTCTATGGCCAGCGCTGACGGCGCGCGCCGGTTGCGCGTCGCGGTCGCGTGCAGCCCGCGCGCGGGCGAGGCGTTCGAGCTCGACGTCGAGCTGCGCGAGCCGGCGAGCGCGTGGGACGCGGTGCGCGCGAGCGGAGTCCTCGAGCGCTGGCCCGAGCTCGCGAGCGGCGAGCCGAGCATCGGCATCTGGGGGCGCGCGGCGCGCGCCGAGACGCCGCTTCGCGACGGCGATCGCGTCGAGCTCTACCGGCCGCTCGCAGCCGATCCGCAGGAAGCGCGGCGGCGCCGCGTCGCGGAAGCGCGCCGGAAGACGCGCTGAAGGCGGCTACTGCCGGCAGTTCTCGGAGATGACGTCGCGCGTGCGCCGGACCTCGTCGGCACGCTGCTTGTCGTCGAGGAACTCGCGCTCGCCGGTCTTCGGGTTGGTCTGCGCCAGCCGGATGCCGCTCTCGAGCGTCGTCAGCTGCGCCTTGGCGCGGCTGCAGTTTTCCGAGCGCAGTGCGGCGACGCGCTCCTGGTCGGCCTTGGCCTTGGCGGCGGCGTCGGCTTCGGCCTTCTTGCGCTTGGCCTCGAGCTCGGTGTCGGCGGTGCTGCGCGACGCCGGCGCTGCGGCAGCGCCCGGGGCGCTTGCCGCGCCGGCGACTGGCGCGGCGGTCGCGGCGGCGGTCGGCGTCGAACGCCGCGCCGTCGGGCTCGGCCTCGCGAGGATGTCCGACTCTGCGGTGCCGGCGGGCGGCGGCAGGTCGCTGTACTGCACGTGGCCGGACTTGTCCTTCCACTTCCACTGCGCCTCGCTCGGCAAGGCGACGAGGCTCGCAGCGACGGCGACGAGCAGGGCGACGATCGGTCGGGCCATTCGCACCACGGAGACGTGAAGAGTTGCCGGGCAGTGTAGTCGCCGGGTGCCTCGGGGCAGGCGAACGAAGGTGCGCAAACCGGTACTTTGCACCTGCCTCCCTATAATTTCCTTTTGCGACCGGAGCCTTCCATGCGCCTTCTGGGCAAAGCGCTGACGTTCGACGACGTCTTGCTGGTGCCGTCGTACTCGAGCGTCCTGCCGCGCGACACCGACCTCGCGACCTCGCTCACGCGCAACATCCGGCTCAACCTGCCGCTCGTCTCGGCGGCGATGGACACCGTCACCGAAGGTCGACTCGCGATCGCGCTCGCGCAGGAAGGCGGCATCGGCATCGTCCACAAGAACCTGACGCCGAAGCAGCAGGCCGCCGAGGTCGCGCGCGTCAAGCGCTACGAATCGGGCGTCCTTCGCGACCCGATCACGGTCTCGCCCGAGATGACGGTGCGCGAGGTGATCGCGCTCGCGCAGTCGCGCGGCATCTCGGGCTTCCCGGTGCTGCAGGGCAAGGCGGTGGTCGGCATCGTCACCAACCGCGACCTGCGTTTCGAAACGCGGCTCGACGCTCCGGTCAAGGAGATCATGACGCCGCGCGATCGGCTGATCAGCGTTCGCGAAGGCGCGACGCTCGCCGAAGGCAAGGCGCTGATGCATCGCCACCGGCTCGAGCGCGTCCTCGTCGTCAACGACGCGTTCGAGCTGCGCGGCCTCATGACGGTCAAGGACATCACCAAGCAGACGAGCTTTCCGAACGCGGCGCGCGACGCGCAGGGCAAGCTCCGCGTCGGCGCCGCGATCGGCGTCGGCGAGGGCACCGAAGAGCGCGCCGAGCTGCTCGTGCGCGCCGGCGTCGACGCGCTCGTCGTCGACACCGCGCACGGCCACAGCGCCGGCGTGATCGACCGCGTCCGCTGGGTCAAGCGCAACTTTCCGGGGGTCGAGGTCATCGGCGGCAACATCGCGACCGGCAAGGCTGCGCTGGCGCTCGTCGAGGCCGGCGCCGACGGGGTCAAGATCGGCATCGGCCCGGGCTCGATCTGCACGACGCGGATCGTCACCGGCGTCGGCGTCCCGCAGGTGAAGGCGATCGACGACGTCGCGACGGCGCTTCGCGGCAGCGGCGTTCCGCTGATCGCCGACGGCGGCGTGCGCTTCTCGGGCGACCTCGCGAAGGCGATCGCCGCCGGTGCCGACGCGGTGATGATGGGCGGTGCGTTCGCCGGCACCGAGGAAGCTCCGGGCGAGGTCATCCTGTTCCAGGGTCGGACGTACAAGAGCTACCGCGGCATGGGCTCGATCGGCGCGATGCAGCAGGGCTCGGCCGACCGCTACTTCCAGGAAGGCCAGGACGGCGACGCGAGCACCGCCGGCGCGGTCGGCGGCGCCAAGCTCGTCCCCGAGGGGATCGAAGGGCAGGTGCCGTACAAGGGATCGGTCGTCGGCATCGTCTTCCAGATGGCCGGGGGCCTCCGCGCCGCGATGCACTACTGCGGCTGCGCGAGCATCGCCGAGATGCACGAGAAGGCCGAGTTCGTCGAGATCACGTCGTCGGGGATCCGCGAGAGCCACGTCCACGACGTCCAGATCACGAAGGAAGCGCCGAACTACCGCGCCGAATGACGAGCCCTTCACCCGCTGCCGCGCCCGGCGACACCGCCGCCAGGCGGCAGGCGGCGATGCCGTTCATCATGGTCACGGTGCTGATCGACATGGTGTCGATCGGCCTCATCATCCCCGTGCTGCCGCCGCTCGTCGGCACGTTCACGTCGTCGCAAGCCGAGCAGGCGTTCTGGTACGGCGCGGTGACGATCGTCTTCGGCGTCGCCAACTTCTTCGGCTCGCCGATCCTCGGGCGCCTCTCCGACCGCTACGGCCGCCGGCCGGTGCTCCTGATCGGCTTCAGCGGGCTCGCGCTCAGCTTTCTCGTCACCGGCCTCGCGACCGCGCTCTGGATGCTCCTCGTCGTGCGCCTGTTCAGCGGCGCGATGCAGGCCAACATCTCGGTCGCCAACGCGTACGTCGCCGACATCACGGCGCCGGCCGAGCGAGCGAAGGCGTTCGGCAAGCTCGGCGCGATGATCGGCATGGGCTTCATCCTCGGGCCGGTGATCGGCGGGCTGCTCGGCGGCATCAGCCTGCACCTGCCGTTCTTCTTCTCGGCAGGTCTCGCGCTCGTCAACTGGCTGTACGGCTTCTTCGTCCTGCCCGAGTCGCTGCCGCCGGAGCGGCGAAGGCCGTTCGTGCTGCGCGAGGCGAATCCGATCAGCGCGCTGCGCGGACTCGTCGAGCTGAAGGGCGTCGGCTCGCTCGTCGTCGTCATCGCGCTGAGCGCGCTGGCGCAGTTCATGACGCACACGTCGTGGGTCCTCTACACGACGTTCAAGTTCGGCTGGGGGCCGACGCAGAACGGCTGGTCGCTGTTCGCGATCGGCCTGATGTCGGTGCTCGTCCAGGGTGTCTTCCTGAGCCGGCTGCTCCATCGCTTCTCGCCGCAGCGGCTCGCGATCATGGGGCTCGTGTCGTCGAGCATCTGCTACGTGCTCTGGGGGGCAGCGACCGAGGGCTGGATGCTCTACGCGGTGATCTTCATCAACGTCCTCGGCTTCGCGGTCTCCGCGGCGATGCAGAGCCTGATCGCCAACGCCGCCGATCCGACGACGCAGGGCCGCACCGCGGGAGCGGTCGGCTCGCTCAACAGCATGATGGCGGTGGTCGCGCCGGCGATCGGCGCGCCGCTGCTCGCGACGGTCTCGCATCTTCCGCACGGCGACTGGCGGATCGGTGCGCCGTTCTACTTCTGCGCCGCGCTGCAGGCCGCATCGACGGTGGTCGCGCTGCGCCACTTCCGGCGCGAGCGCCGCCGCCGCGCGGCGCTCGCGACCGCCGGCATCGCCTCGACAGGATGACCATGCACGACAAGATCCTCATCCTCGACTTCGGCTCGCAGGTCACGCAGCTGATCGCGCGGCGCGTCCGCGAGGCGCACGTCTTCTGCGAGATCCACCCGAACGACGTCGACGACGCGTTCGTGCGCGAGTTCGCGCCCAAGGGCGTCATCCTCTCGGGCAGCCACGCGTCGACGTACGAGGAGCACGAGCTGCGCGCGCCGAGGGCGGTGTTCGAGCTCGGCGTCCCGGTGCTCGGCATCTGCTACGGCATGTTCACGATGGCGGTGCAGCTCGGCGGCGAGGTCGAGGCGAGCACGCACCGCGAGTTCGGCTACGCCGAGGTGCGCGCGCGCGGCCACACCCGCCTGCTGAAGGGCCTCGAGGACTTCGCGACCAGCGAAGGCCACGGCATGCTCAAGGTCTGGATGAGCCACGGCGACAAGGTCACCGCCCTGCCGCCGGGCTTTCGCCTGATGGCGTCGACACCGAGCTGCCCGGTCGCCGGCATGGCGGACGAGGAGCGCGGCTACTACGCGGTGCAGTTCCACCCCGAGGTCACGCACACGCTGAAGGGCCGCGAGCTGCTCGAGCGCTTCGTCCTCGAGATCTGCGGCGCGCGGCCCGACTGGGTGATGGGCAACTACGTCGACGAGGCGGTCGCGAGGATCCGCGAGCAGGTCGGCGACGACGAGGTGATCCTCGGCCTCTCGGGCGGCGTCGATTCGAGCGTCGCGGCGGCGCTGATCCACAAGGCGATCGGCGAGCGGCTGACGTGCGTCTTCGTCGACCACGGGCTGCTTCGCCTCGGCGAGGCCAGGCAGGTCATGGAGATGTTCGCCGAGCGGCGCCACATCCGCGTCGTCGCGGTCGACGCGAGCGAGCGGTTCCTCGGCCGGCTCGCCGGCGTCGCCGATCCGGAGGCGAAGCGCAAGATCATCGGCAGCGAGTTCGTCGACGTGTTCCGGCGCGAGGCGGCGAAGCTGCAGCGGGCGAAGTGGCTCGCGCAGGGGACGATCTATCCCGACGTCATCGAGTCGGGCGGCGCGAAGACGAAGAAGGCGACGACGATCAAGAGCCACCACAACGTCGGCGGCTTGCCCGAGACGCTCGGCCTGAAGCTGCTCGAGCCGTTGCGCGACCTCTTCAAGGACGAGGTCCGCGAGCTCGGCATCGCGCTCGGCCTGCCGCACGACATGGTCTACCGCCACCCGTTCCCGGGCCCGGGCCTGGGCGTTCGCATCCTCGGCGAGGTCACGCGCGAGCACGCCGAGCTGCTGCGCCGTGCCGACGCGATCTTCATCGACGAGCTGCGCACGACGATCGACCGCGTCAGCGGCAAGAGCTGGTACGAGCTGACGAGCCAGGCGTTCGCCGTCTTCCTGCCGGTGCGAAGCGTCGGCGTGATGGGCGACGGCCGCACCTACGAGCACGTCGTCGCGCTGCGCGCGGTGCAGACGAGCGACTTCATGACCGCCGACTGGGCGGAGCTGCCGTACGCGCTGCTGAAGAAGGTGTCGAGCCGGATCATCAACGAGGTCCGCGGCATCAACCGCGTCACGTACGACGTCTCGTCGAAGCCGCCGGCGACGATCGAGTGGGAGTGAGCCGGTCGCCCCGCGCCCGGCGATTTCTCGCGTCGCGCGATTCTTTCGCCGCCGACCCGATCGCGGAGTACGCTCTCGTCCACGCGGTCGATCGAAACCGCGCGGGAGACCGCGATGAACCTCAGCACGTCTCACGCCTTGCCGGTGTCGAGCTTCGAAGCCGAGAAGGGGGTCTACGCGAAGGTCAGCTGGCGAATCATGCCGCTGCTGCTGATCTGCTACATGGTCGCGTACCTCGACCGCATCAACATCGGCTACGCGCAGCTGCAGATGAAGCAGACGCTGCCGTTCAGCGATGCGGCGTACGGCATCGGCGCGGGCATCTTCTTCCTCGGCTACTTCCTGTTCGAGGTGCCGAGCAACCTGATGCTCGAGAAGATCGGCGCGCGCAAGACGCTGCTGCGCATCATGTTCTGCTGGGGCGTCGTCGCCGCCGTGATGATGTTCGTGCGCACGCCGACGCAGTTCTACGTCGCGCGCTTCCTGCTCGGCGTCTTCGAGGCGGGGTTCTTCCCGGGCATCGTCCTGTACCTGACGTACTGGTATCCCTCGGCGCGGCGCGGCCAGATGATCGCGATCTTCATGACCGCGACGACCGTCGTCGCCGTCATCGCCGGGCCGCTGTGCGGCGGCATCATGAAGTACCTCGACGGTGCCAACGGCTGGCACGGCTGGCAGTGGCTCTTCCTGGTTCAGGGCGTGCCGGCGTCGGTGCTCGGCCTGGTCGCCTTCTTCTACCTGCAGGACAAGCCGGAGCAGGCCGACTGGCTGAGCGCGGAGCAGAAGACGGCCCTTCGCCACGACCTCGACAACGACGTGCCGCTGGTCGCCAACGCCGGGCACGCGTCGTTCTGGCAGATGCTGCGCGACCCGAAGGTCTACATGCTGTCGCTCGTGTACTTCTTCCTGCTCGGAGCGACGTACACGATGGTCTTCTGGGCGCCGACGCTGATCAAGGGCTGGGGGATCGCCGATCTCTTCCTGATCGGCATCTATGCGGCGCTTCCCAACGTCTTCGGCGTCATCGGCATGGTCCTGATCGGCCGCAGCTCCGACAAGCGCAAGGAGCGGCGCTGGCACTTCATCGCGTGCACCGCGATCGCCGCGATCGGCTTGCTCGTCACGACGGTGACGCAGGGGAACTTCGTCGGGTCGATGGCGGGACTGTGCTTCGCCGTGATCGGCATCGCTTCGGCGACGCCGCTCTTCTTCGCGGTGACGACCGAATACCTCTCGAAGGAGGCTGCTGCCGGCGGCATCGCCCTCATCAGCAGCCTCGGCAACCTCGGAGCGGCAGTGAGTCCGCCGGTGACCGCCGCGATCAACGCCGCCACCGGCAGCCCGGTCTACAGCATGGTCCTGGTGTCCGCCCTGTACGTGCTGTCCGGCTTCCTGCTGTTCGTCACCGTGCGCGCCGCGCGCGGCCCGTAGGACCGCCGGCGAGCCCGCCAGCGTGCAGTTCGCACGTCTCGGGGTGCTGCGCGTCGCCCCGCGCCGGCGAGAACGTCGCGCTCTGGTTACGCTAGCGCATGGAGATTCGGAGAGTCGGCAGGTGAAGGCAGTGTTCGGGATCCTCGGGCTGCTGGTCGTGCTCGCGATCGTCGCCTCGCTCGTCAAGACGCAGTTGCATGCGGTCGGCGGCGGCGCGAGCGCGCAGCGCAACGCGGCCGCAGGGCTGCCGGGCGCCGTCGTCGCCGACCCGAACGCCGCGACGGTGCCCGACCAGGCGCGCGCGCTGCAGGAGCGTGCGCGTGCCGAGACCGTGCGCGCGCTCGAGCAGGGCGCCGAGCGCAACCGCCGCGCCGAGCCCTGATGCAGCGCGACGAAGCGGCGATGCGGCTGGCGCTCGACCAGGCGCAGAACGCCTGGCTGGTCGGCGAAGTCCCGGTCGGCGCGGTGATCTTCCGCGACGCGCCCGGCGGACGCCAGGTCGTCGCGACCGGCTACAACCGGCCGATCACCGACCACGACCCCACGGCGCACGCCGAGATCGTCGCCCTGCGCCACGCTGCCCACCTGCTCGGCAACTACCGCCTGCCCGAGTGCGAGGTCTTCGTGACGCTCGAGCCGTGCGCGATGTGCGCGATGGCGCTGCTGCACGCACGCGTCAAGCGGGTCGTCTTCGCTGCGCGCGATCCCAAGGCCGGCGCCGCCGGCTCGGTGATCGACGTCTTCGGCAACGCGGCGCTCAACCACCACACGAGCGTCGAGGGCGGCGTCCTCGCCGATGCCGCAGGGGAGGTGCTGCGGACGTTCTTCGCCGAGCGCCGCGAGCGCTATCGGCAGCGCCGGGCGCCGACAGCGGGCGAGGGCGGCGAAGTCGCGGACGAGCCCATCCCGGCAGGCGAGTCGCTCGAGGTCGATCCGGCGAAGCACGGCGGCGAGCGATGAGCGCGGCAGGCTCGACGCTGCGGCTCTTCTCGCCGGCGGGCGCGCTGCGCTCGGCGGTGCCGCTTCGCCGCGCCGCCGCGCGGCTGGCGGCGCTCGGCTTCGCGGTCGACATCGACGAGTCGGCCACGGCGCGCCTGCAGCGCTTCGCCGGCGACGACGACGTCCGCCTCGCCGCGCTCGCGCGCGTCGCTGCGGCGCGGCCGAGCGTCGCGCTCGCGACGCGCGGCGGCTACGGGGTGACGCGGCTGCTCGATCGGATCGACTGGAAGCGGATCGCAAGGAGCGTCGATGCGGGCACGCGCTGGGTCGGGATGAGCGACATGACGTCGCTGCAGCTCGGGCTGCTCGCGCACGCCGGCGGCGTCACGTGGGCGGGACCGCTCGCGTGCGAGGACTTCGGCAGGAGCGCCGCCGAAGGCGGCGTCGACGACGTCACGCAGGGCTGCTTCGTCGAGGCGATGTCGGGCGAGCTGGAGGCGGTGGGCTTTCGCACCGAGCGAGGCTTCGACGGCCTCGCCGTCGCCGGAACGCTCTGGGGCGGCAACCTCACGATCGTCAACTCGCTGCTCGCGACGCCGCACTGGCCGCGCGTCCGCGGCGGCGTCTTCTTCTTCGAGGACGTCAACGAGCATCCGTATCGCGTCGAGCGGAACCTCCTGCAGCTCCACCAGGCGGGCGTGCTCGACGCGCAGAAGGCGATCGTCGTCGGTGCCGTGAGCGCCTTTCGGCCTTCGCCGCTCGACCGCGGCTACTCGCTCGCCGCGGCGATCGCGCGCGTCCGTGCCGTCACGCGGACCCCGATCGTCACCGGCCTGCCGTTCGGGCACATCGCGACGAAGGTGACGCTGCCGGTCGGCGCCCGCGTCCGCCTGCTCGTCGACGGCCGCGACGCGTACATCGGCTGGGCCTGACAGGTCCGCGAGCGATCGCGTCGGCGGCGCAGAGGCGCGCGGTCGGGCCGCGGAACGGCCGCCGCGGTCGCGCGCATGTTGCGAACCGCCAACGGCCGGTGTGTAAACGGCGGCTCTCCCGACGCCGCCCTCGCGCCATCGCAGATACCTGCGCATCCCTCGAATTTCCCTCGGTGAACGGGCGACGGCGACGGTCGTGGCGACGTCCGCGGCTCGACTCGAGTGCGTCCGCGACCACGCGATAGGGGGATTCCCTGAAGAGGAGCGCGAGGGGGGCCCCACGACAATTCATTTACACGCCTTTTCAGTGTGTCGTGTGCCGTTCACAAGATTGGCACCTCTCGCGCTGTGGGGCCGGGGTCTATCGATCGTCGATCGAACTTTTCACCGGGGGAAATTCATGTTGAAGAAGACGAAGCTCTGTACAGGGCTGATGGTCGCCTGCGGCGGTGTTTTGCTGAGCGCGGGCCAGAGCTCGTTCGCTCAGAACACGGGGAGCACGCAAACGCTCGAGCGGGTGACCGTCACCGGCTCGAACATCAAGCGCACCGACACCGAAACGGCGTCGCCGGTCCAGGTGCTGACGCGCCAGGACATCGAGCGCACCGGCAAGCAGTCGATCCAGGAAATCCTGCGCACGGTCACTGCCGACGGCCAAGGATCGATTCCGGCTTCCTTCACCAACGGCTTTGCTTCGGGCTCGGCGGCGGTTTCGCTGCGCGGCCTGGGCGTGAACTCCACGCTCGTGCTGGTCAACGGTCGCCGCATGACGACGTACGGTCTCGCCGACGACGGCTCGCGGACGTTCGTCGACCTCAACACGATCCCGCTCGAGCTCGTGGACCGCGTCGAAGTCCTGAAGGACGGCGGCTCGGCGATCTACGGCTCGGATGCGATCGGCGGCGTCGTCAACATCATCCTGCGCAAGAACTACACGGGAGCGACGGTCGGCGGAACGTACGGGCAGAGCGGGCACTCCGACGGACAGACGGGGCGCGCGTTCGCCACCTACGGCCTCGGCAATCTCGACACCGACAAATTCAACGCCTTCTTCAGCGTCGAGGCCACCAGCCAGAACAATATCTGGTCCAGGGATCGCGGATTCATCGGCCAGAGCGATCTGCGCGACCGCGATTTCTGGGACCTCACGAACGGTGCTCCTCGCTTCTACCTGGGAGCGACGACGCCGTCGACGACATCGCCCTTCGGCGTGACACGGACTCCGCCCGCCGGTACCGGGCCGCGCATCAACGTGATTCCGTGCGACCCGTCGATCGTCGATCCCGATACGGGTCTTTGCCGCTTCAACTTCCGCGGCGACGGACAGGAGATCCAGCCGAAGGTGGACCGCCTGAACATCTTCACCCGCGGCACGTTGCAGTTCAACCCGTCGCTCCAGGCCTACGCCGAAGTCGGGTTCTTCCAGACGAAGACCCGCTCGAACGGCACGCTCGGCGGCAACAACGACAGCGGCGTGTTCAACCCTGCCGATCCGGCCAACCCGATCGTGCACGGCCTGATGACGCTGCCTGCGGGCCACCCGGACAACACGTTCGGCGTCGACCGCACGCTCGCGTATGCACCGGCCGAGCTCGGCGGGCGCGATCAGGTGACCAAGAGCGAGGTCGTCCGGATCGTGACCGGGCTGCAAGGGACCACCGCGGGCTGGGACTTCGACGTCGGTGCGGCCTACATCAAGAGCCGGCTCGAGAACACGAACAAAGGCTTCATCCGCTACAGCGTGATGCAGGACGCGCTGAACAACGGTACGTACCGCATCAACAGCCCGAACACGACGTCGCCGGACGTCCTCGCCGCGGTCTCGCCGGACCTGAGAACGACCCCGACCAGCGAGGTCAAGCTGA
>DASSRF010000019.1:0-8664 GCA_035701945.1 Caldimonas sp.
GCCGGTCGACGCGCTGCGCGGCAGCGTCGGCGCCGAGCTGTTCGACGCGATCGGAACGATGGCCGACCGCCTCGCGCAGCGCGCGTCGAGCGGCGGCGCTGCCGGCGCGTCGCCGGGCCGTGCCGAAACGGCGCTCGCCGCGCACCTCGAAGCGGTCGCTCGCCACGGCGTCGCGTTCGCGAGCTTCGAGCGCGACGGCGCGATGCGGATCTGCTACGACGGCGACGCGTTTCGCCGCGTCCTCGCCAACGCGGCGAGCGACGCGACGCAGCGCGCGCGCGCCGCGCTCGGCCTGACGCGTCCGGAATGCGTCGATCCGGCGCTGCCGGCGAGCGAGCGGCAGCGGATCGACGTCTGGCGCGCCGACGTCCTCGACCGCGTCGACACCGCGAAGCTCGCGCCGCTCTGGAAAGGCCGCGTCGCGATGCGCCGCGCGAGCACGTGGAGCGCGATCGCGTTCCAGCGCGCGCGACGCGGCGAAGCGCAGCAGGCCGACGACGCGGCGACGCGCGCGATCGCCGAGCTCGCCGACGTCGCCCGCGGCGAGCTCGCCGACGACGACGTCGCCGCGTGGCACGACGCCGCCGTCCGCGTCGGCGCTTCGCGCTGGGCGGCGCTGCGCTCGCCGCCGCGCACGTCGCGCAACGTCCGCGTCGTCACGTCGCCCGGCGAGCCGGGCCAGACGTGCGTCTTCCTCGTCGCCGCGCACGACCGCGACGGCGACGCGCCGCTCGCCAGGCGCTGCACCTGGGGCGTCGTCTGGACCGCGTCGGCGGTCGTCAGCCGCGAGGGCAACGCGGTCGCGCTCGCGGTCCAGCCGCTCGAGGCGTGGCGCGAGCTGTGGCTGTTCACGAAGCAGGGCAAGGACTGGACGGTGCAGGTGCTGCCGCCTTCGACGGTGTCGCCGGGGGTCGGCTACGCCGAGTTCGCGGGCTGGGTTCCTGGCGGCAGGCAGGTGCTCGTCGCGCGCGAATCGCGCGGGACCAAGGGCCTGAGGCGCAACTTCGAGGTCGTCCGTCTCGACACGCTCGGCACCGAGCGGCAGGCCGGCGATCCACAGGTCCTCGGTGCGTTCGTGCGCTGGCAGGACCCGGGCTGGAGGCGCGAGACGGTGAGTTTGCGCTAGCGCATGCGCGATCCGCAGGGACACGGCGACGTCGGCGGCGATCCGCGCTAGGCTCCGGTCGCACGCCCAAGGAACGCAGGAGACGCCATGCCCCCGACCCTGTCCGACGCCGAGATGGCGCTGCGCGACGCCGCGCTCGAGTACCACCGCGCGCCGACGCCCGGCAAGATCTCGGTCGCGCCGACCAAGCCGCTGTTCAACCAGCGCGACCTCTCGCTCGCGTACTCGCCCGGCGTCGCCTACGCGTGCCTCGCGATCGAGCAAACGCCGGCGCTCGCTGCCGAGTACACGTCGCGCGCCAACCTCGTCGGCGTCGTCACCAACGGCACGGCGGTGCTCGGCCTCGGCGACATCGGGCCGCTCGCCGGCAAGCCGGTGATGGAAGGCAAGGGCTGCCTCTTCAAGAAGTTCGCCGGCATCGACGTCTTCGACATCGAGCTCGGCGAGAAGGACCCCGACAAGCTGGTCGAGATCATCGCCGCGCTCGAGCCGACGCTCGGCGGCGTCAACCTCGAGGACATCAAGGCGCCCGAGTGCTTCACGATCGAGAAGAAGCTGCGCGAGCGGATGAACATCCCGGTCTTCCACGACGACCAGCACGGCACCGCGATCATCTCGGCGGCGGCGCTCCTGAACGGCCTCGAGCTCGTCGGCAAGAAGCTCGGCGACGTCAAGGTCGCGGTCTCGGGCGCCGGCGCGGCGGCGATCGCGTGCCTCGACGTCATGGTCGGCCTCGGCATCCGCCGCGAGAACGTCTGGGTCGTCGACAGCAAGGGCGTGCTGCGCGCGGACCGCGACGACTTCCGCTCGGGCAAGGCCGACGAGAGCAAGCACCGCTACTGCCAGCGCACCGACGCGCGCACGCTCGCCGACATCGTCAAGGGCGCCGACGTCTTCCTCGGCTGCTCGACGGCGGGCGTGATGACCGCCGAGATGGTCAAGACGATGGCCGCCAGGCCGATCATCCTCGCGCTCGCCAACCCCGAGCCCGAGATCCGGCCCGAGGTCGCGAAGTCGGTGCGGCCCGACTGCATCATCGCGACCGGCCGCAGCGACTACCCGAACCAGGTCAACAACGTCCTCTGCTTTCCCTACATCTTCCGCGGCGCGCTCGACTGCGGCGCGACCAAGATCACCGAGGCGATGAAGCTCGCGTGCGTGCGCGAGATCGCGGGGCTCGCCAAGGCCGAGGCGAGCGACGAGGTCGCGGCCGCGTACCAGGGCCAGGAGCTGCGCTTCGGCCCCGACTACATCATCCCGACGCCGTTCGACGTGCGGTTGATCCTGCGCATCGCGCCTGCGGTCGCGAAGGCCGCCGCCGAATCGGGCGTCGCGACGCGGCCGATCGCCGATCTCGAGGCGTATCGGCAAAGCCTCGGGCGCTACGTCTACCAGACCGGGATGGTGATGCGCCCGGTGTTCGCCGCCGCCAAGGCGCGGCCGGCGCGCGTCGTCTACGCCGAGGGAGAGGACGAGCGCGTGCTGCGCGCGGTCCAGGTGGTGCTCGACGAGAAGATGGCCGAGCCGATCCTCGTCGGCCGCCCCGAGGTCGTGAAGATGCGGATCGAGCGCGCCGGATTGCGCCTTGCGGCCGGACGCGACTTCGAGCTGTGCGACCCGGAGAACGATCCGCGCTTTCGCAGCTACTGGGAGAACTACAGGAGCCTCATGGCGCGCGAGGGCGTGACGCCCGAGTCGGCGAAGTCGCGCGTGCGCCGCTCGAACACGCTGATCGCGTCGCTCATGGTCCACCGCGGAGAGGCCGAGGCGATGCTGTGCGGGCTGGTCGGCCGCTACGACGGCCACCTCGACCACATCCGCAACGTCATCGGCAAGCAGCAGGGCGTGCGCAGCCTCGCGGCGATGAACGCGCTGATGCTGCCGAGCCACACGCTCTTCATCACCGACACGTTCGTCAACGAGGAGCCGAGCGCCGAGGAGCTCGCCGACATCGCGCTGCTCGCCGCCGCCGAGGTGCGCCGCTTCGGCGTGCCGCCGAAGGTCGCGTTCCTGTCGCACTCGATCTTCGGCTCGTCGACGCGTCCGTCGGCGAAGCGGATGCGCGCGGCGCACGCGATCTTTCGCGAGCGCGCTCCCGAGATCGAGTCCGACGGCGAGCTGCAGGGCGACGCCGCGCTCTCGGAGACGCTGCGCAAGGGCTACCTGCCGGAGACGACGCTCAGCGGCGCGGCGAACCTGCTCGTCCTGCCCAACCTCGACGCCGCCAACATCCTCTTCAACGTGCTCAAGACCACCGGCGGCAACGGCGTCACCGTCGGCCCGATCCTGCTCGGCGCCGCCAGGCCTGCGCACGTGCTGACGCCGTCGTCGACGGTGCGCCGCGTCGTCAACATGACCGCGCTCGCGGTCGCCGACGCCGCCGCGGCGGCGGGCGGAACGGTCGCGCGTTCGTCGTCCATGGAGGAGAGCTCGAGCCTCGGCGCGGCCAACGCCGCCTGACGGCGACGCCCGGGCACTACTGCGAAAAGACGATCACGCTGCGGGCGACGCCGCCGCTCTTCAGCGCGGCGAAGCCTTCGTTGATCTCGCCGAGGCCGATCCGCGCCGACACCATCTCCTGCAGGTGCAGCCTGCCCTGCAGGTAGAACTCGATCAGCCGCGGCATGTCGATGCGGAAGCGGTTCGATCCCATCATGCAGCCCTGGACGCGCCGCTCCTTCAGGAAGTCGGGGCCGTGCAGCTCGATCTTGGTGCCGACCGGGATCATCCCGATCAGCGTCGCGGTACCGCCGTGGCGCAGCGCCGAGAAGCTCTGCTCCGCGGTCGCCTTCAGGCCGATGCACTCGAACGAGTGGTGCACGCCGCCGTCGCTGAGCGCCTGGATGCGCTTGACGACGTTGTCGGTGCTCGCGGCATCGACGACGTCGGTGGCGCCGAACTTCTTCGCGAGCTCGAGCTTGAACGGGTCCTTGTCGACCGCGACGATGCGTGCAGCGCCGGCGATCTGCGCGGCGTTGATCGTCGCCAGCCCGATCCCGCCGGCGCCGAAGATCGCGACCGACGATCCGGGCTCGACCCTGGCGGTGTGCACCACCGCGCCGTAGCCGGTGACGACGCTGCAGCCGATCAGGCACGCGAGGTCGAGCGGCATGTCGTCGCGCACCTTCACGAGCGCGTTCTCGTGCACGAGCATCTGCTCGGCGAACGACGACAGGTTGAGGAACTGGCTGAGCGGCTTGCCTTGCCACGACAGGCGCCTGGCGACTCCGGGCGGCATCTTCACCTCGGGGTTCTGGCAGATCGACGGATGGCCCGTGAGGCAGAACTCGCAGTGGCCGCAGAAGACCGACAGGCACGCGATGACGTGGTCGCCGGGCTTCAGGTACGTGACCTGGTCGCCGACCGCCTCGACGACGCCCGCCGATTCGTGGCCGAGCACGGTCGGCATCGGCGTCGGGTACGCGCCCTCGATGAAGTGGAGGTCGCTGTGGCACAGGCCCGCGGCGACGGTGCGGACGAGCACCTCGCGGCCCTTCGGCTTCTCGATCGCGACGTCCTCGATCGTCATCGGCGTGCGGGCGGCGTGGAGGACGGCGGCTTTCATCGATGAGCTCCGGTGCGACGGGCCGTGTCGCCGGCCTCGTTCGTTGCGCGCTGAAGGATAGGCGAACAGGAACGAGCGCTGCGCACTTCGAATTCCTATACTGGTCTGCCGAAGTCCCGGGAGCAAGCGATGTCAACGAGCGAGCCCATGCAACCGGTCGCGCCGATCGAGCGCCGCGTCGACGCCGTCCACGCGGTGCTCGCCGGCCACGGCGCCGTCCGCGACGAGCTGGTCGTCGAGGCGACGCGCGTCGCCGACGAGCAGTGGGTGCCCGAGAACGGCGCGCGCATCGTCGCCCGGGCGTGGACCGACCCGGCGTATCGCGCCCGCCTGCTCGCGAACGGCAAGGCGGCGGCCGCCGAGCTCGGTTTCGAGCTGCCGCGCCACCATCGCCACCTCGTCGTCCTCGAGGACACGCCGCAGGTGCACAACGTCATCTGCTGCACGCTCTGCTCGTGCACCGCATTCACGATCATCGGCCTGCCTCCCGGCTGGTACAAGGACCTCGACTACCGCGCGCGCGTCGTCCGCGAGTCGCGCACCGTGCTGAAGGAGATGGGGCTCGAGCTGCCGCCCGAGGTCGAGATCCGCGTCTGGGACACGACCGCCGACACGCGTTACGTCGTGCTGCCGCTGCGCCCGGCGGGCACCGAAGGCTGGTCGGAGGAACGCCTCGCTTCGCTCGTGACGAAGGATTCGATGATCGGCGTCGCGCGCATCGCGTCGCCTGCGGCGAGCGTGTGATGGACGGCATCCACGACCTCGGAGGAAGGCAGGGCTTCGGGCGCATCGCCCACACGCCGAATGCGTCGCCGTTCCACGCCGAGTGGGAGAAGCGCGCCAACGCGCTCTACGGCCTCGCGGTGCGCGCCGGCATCCTCAACATGGACGAATACCGGCACGCGATCGAGCGGATGCCGCCGCGCCACTACCTGTTGGCGAGCTACTACGAGCGTTCGCTCACCGGGCTGGCGACGCTGCTCGTCGAGAAGGGACTGGTGACGCGCGACGAGCTCGAGCGGCTCGCCGGCGGTGGGTTCCCGCTGGCATCGGCGAGCGCGCCGGGGCGCACGAACGCCGCCGATGCGTCGCGCTTTCGCGTCGGCGACCGCGTCGTCGTCCGCAACGAGCACTTCGCCGGCCACGTCCGCATGCCGGCGTACATCCGCGGCAAGCGCGGCGTCGTCGTCGGCGAGTCCCCGCCGTATCCGTTTCCGGACGCGCACGCGCACGGCGTTGCCGCCGACGACGAGCCGACGTACGACGTCCGCTTCGCGAGCTCCGAGCTGTGGCCGAACGGCGCCGACGACGCGTTCGTCCACGTCGGCGTCTTCGCCAGCTACCTGCAGCGAGCCTAGGCTCGCGATCGCGCGCCGCGCGATGCGCGGCTACGCGCTTCGCCAGATCTCGTCGTGGGTCGTTCCTGCGATGAACAGGTCGGTCGCGGTGGCGATCAGCTCGAGATACTTCGGATCGGCCTGGCTCTTCGCCAGCACCGCCTCGAGCGCCGCGAGGGCGGGATAGCGCACGACCCAGGCGATCCGGCTCGGGTTGCCGGCGACCGGCCGCTGCACCTCGACCTTGACGTCGTACTGGGTTCGATAGAAGTCGACGACCTTCTGATTGAACGCGGCGACCGCGGCGGCCTTGCCCGGTGCGATGACTCCGATACGAGTGAACGTGATCACGGCGGCTCCTCCTTCGGATACGGTTCCCCGCGGGTCGCGGACGCGCAGTGTGCGCGGCAGTGACTACGATGGCAACACCTGCGTGACGCGCGCGCCGAGGCACGCAGGCCCTCTTCCGATCGAAGCCGCCCATGCTGAAGCTCCACTACTTCCCCGGCAACGCCAGCCTCGTCGTTCACATCGTGCTCGAGGAGATCGGCGCGCCGTTCGCGCTCGAGTTCGTCGACCGCGCGCAGGCGGCGCACAAGTCGGCCGCGTACCTGGCGCTCAATCCGAACGGCCTGATCCCGGTCCTCGTCGACGACGCGAGCGGCAACGGCGGCGCGCCGCTCGTCCTCTACGAGACCGCGGCGATCTGCCTTCACCTCGCCGATCGTCACGCTGCCGCCGTACTGCTGCCGCCGCTCGCGACGCCCGAGCGCGCGAATGCGTACAAGTGGATCGTCTGGCTCTCGAACACGCTGCAGCCGGCGCTCACGATGTACTTCTATCCCGAGCGCTGGGCCGACGACGACGCCGGCGCGGCCGCGATCCGCGCCAAGGCCGAGGCGAAGATCGGCCCGATGCTCGACCAGCTCGACGGCGAGCTCGCCCGCCATGGCCGGGCCTGGCTGCTCGGCGATCGCTACAGCGTCGCCGACGCGTACGCGTTCGTGCTTTGCCGCTGGACGCGCGGCTTCGCGCGGCCGGCGCGCAGCCTCGCGCACCTGCGTCCGTGGCTCGACCGCATGCTCGCGCGCCCGGCGGTGCAGCGCGCGTTCGCGACCGAGCAGCTCGCCGCGCCGTTTGTCTGATCGGGTCGGCGACGCGCGCTGCGCTTCAGCCGCCGACGCGCTCGCTCCAGTGCGCGGTGAGCGGCGTCGCCGGCTTGGCGCGCTTGCGCTCGGCGAGCAAGGCACGACCGATGCTCTTGTCGCGCCCCTGCGCGGCCGCGGCGAGCAACGTCTGGTCGACGACGTCGCGCTGCGCGCGGCTGCCGCCGAACGCGATCAGCGCCGCGCGCGTGCCGGCGAGGCGCTCGCTCGCGCGGTCGAAGTCGCCGGCGCCGAAGTCGACCAAGCCGTGCAGCAGCGGCGCGCCGATCGAGCGCGAGACCGCGCCGTTCCAGCCGCCCTTGCGCTCGGCCGCGGCGAGCGCGAGGTCGACCCACTCGCGCGCCAGCGCGAGATCGCCGGCGCCGACGAGCGCCAGCGTCGCGTGGGCGTCGTTGAAGAGCGAGTGGCCGGCCGTCGTCTCGTCGAGCCGCCAGCCGGCGACGAGCGCGCGCCAGCGGTCGCCGACGTCGCCGCCGACGAGCGCGATCCGCCAGAGCAGCGACGCGGCGTCGACACGCTGCAGCGTGATCTCGACGCGCTCCTCGTCGAGGTACTCGTCGAAGAGCGCGAGCGCGCGGCCGAACGCGAGCGTCTCGAGCGAGAACAGCGCCTCGTGCCAGCCGAGGTGGCCGGCAAAGCCGTTCGGCCCCGGTCCGCCGTCCGACGCATCGTGCGCGCCCCAGTGCGTCCGTCGCGCCGCCATCCAGTCGCGGCCCTCGTCGTGGCGGCCATTCATCTCCATCACGTGCGCGACGGCGTGGATCGCCCACGGCACGCGCGCGTCGGCGGCGAGCGCGCGCCGTCCTGTCGTCTCGGCCTCGGCGTAGCGCCCCGATTCCTCGAGGCCGAACGCGTGCAGCGCGAGCACGTACGGATGGAGCGCGTCGTCCTCGGGCCAGCCGGCGAGCAGCGGAGCGACGCGGCCGGCGAGCTGCGCGAGGTCGCCGCGGTAGAAGTCGAACAGGTGCGCCCACTGCAGCGCGAGCGCGTCGCGCGGATGCTCGCGCAGGAGCGCGCTCCACGCGTCGCCGGCGCCTGCCCAGTCGCCCGCGGCGAGGCGCGCGAGCGCGCCGCGATGCGCGCGCTCGCGCACGTTGCCGCTGCCGGCGCCGTGCTCGGGCACGGCAGCGACGAGCGCGCGCGCATCGGCGACCAAGGTCGGCTCGGTGAGGCTCAGCAGGAAGCCGGCCTTCATCAGCCGCGGCAGCGGCCACGCCGGATCGGCGGCGATGGCGGCGTCGAGGTCGTCGATCGGCGCGCCGTAGAACGACATCATCCGCCAGAGCGCGCGCTCGCTGGCGTCGAGCGCCTTCGCGGAGGCCGTCGAGACCGGATTGCCGCGCGGGTCGTTCATCGCGATGTCATCCTGAGCGACAGCGAACGATCTCTGCGCTGCGACGGGATCCTTCGCTTCGCTCAGGCTGACCGGGCGGGAGGCTCGGGCCACGGCGGCGGCGCCGGCCGCATCGC
>DASSRF010000020.1:0-14812 GCA_035701945.1 Caldimonas sp.
GTCTGGTCGGGCGGCTACGGCGTGCAGCGCAAGGTCGCCGGCGCCGAGCAGGTGCTCGGCTCGGGCGGCGAGGTCGCGGGGATGGCGTTGATGGGAATCGGCGGACTGGTCGCGATCGTCGGCGGCCTCGTCTTCGTCGTCGTCGTGCTGCGCGCGATGCGCGGCGGCGGCGCGCGCGCCGCCTTCTTCGCATCGCCGCCCGCGCTGGCATGATCGCGCGCCTGCAGCGCGCGCTGCAGCGCGCGTTCATGGCGGTCGAGGCTGTCTTCAACGCCGCGTTCGGCGACCGCCTCAACCCGCTCTATCACCTCGGCGCGATCTCGTTCTGGCTGTTCTGGCTCGTCACCGGCAGCGGCCTGTATCTCTACATCTTCTTCGAGACCGGCGTCGCCGGCGCGCATGCGTCGGTCGAGGCGCTGACGCATCGGCAGTGGTTCGCCGGCGGCATCCTGAGAAGCGTGCACCGCTACGCCTCCGACGGGCTCGTCGTCACGATGCTGGTCCACATGCTGCGCCACTTCACGTTCGACCGGCTGCGCGGCTTTCGCTGGTTCTCCTGGGTCAGCGGCGTCGCGCTCGTCTGGGGCGTCTACGTCTGCGGCATCAACGGCTACATGCTGCCCTGGGATCGGCTGTCGCAGTTCGTCATCGTCGCCTCGTTCGAATGGCTCGACTGGCTGCCCGGATTCGGCGGCACGCTGAGCCGCAACTTCCTCTATCCATCGAGCGTCAACGACCGCTTCTTCTCGCTGCTCTCGTTCCTGCACATCGGGCTGCCGCTGCTCGTGCTGCTGGCGATGTTCATCCACGTGCAGCGCGTGCCGAAGGCGAAGACGAACCCGCCGCGCCCGATCATGGTCGCGGTCGCGCTGACGATGCTCGCGATCGCGATCGTCCGCCCTGCCGTGAGCCAGGGCGTGGCCGACTTCGGAGTCGTGCCGGGCGCGCTCGGCCTCGACTGGTTCTACCTGCTCGTCTTTCCGCTCCTCGACTCCTGGCCGCTCGGCCGCGTCTGGGCGTTGCTCACGGTCGCGACCGTGCTCCTCGCGCTGCTGCCGTGGCTGCCGTGGCGCCGGCGCGGCGCTGCCGGCGAGTTCACGATGACCGTCGCCGGCGCGGCGCGGCCGGTCACCGTGCGGGCCGGCGAGACGCTGCTCGAGGCAGGGCTCCGCCAGGGCCTTGCGCTGCCGTACGAATGCCGCAACGGCGCCTGCGGCGTCTGTGCGTGCACCGTGCTGCGCGGCGAGGTCGACCTCGGCACCTACCAGAGGAGCGCGCTCGGCGACGACGAGCGCGCGAAGGGCAAGGCACTGATGTGCTGCGCGACGGCGCGCTCCGACGTCGACGTCGACGTCGTCGATGCGAGCGCCGCAACGCGCCTGCCGGTACGCACCTGGAGCGCTCGCGTCGATTCGCTGCGGCGCCTGACCGAAGACCTCATCGTCCTCGAGCTGCGCCTGCCCGGAGACGAGCGGATCGAATTCCGCGCCGGCCAGTACATCAACATCGTCCTCGAGGACGGCGCGCGGCGCGCCTTCTCGTTCGCGAACGCGCCGGGGGGCGACGGCCGCATCGAGCTCCATGTGCGGCGCGTGCCCGGCGGCCGCTACACCGGCCACGTCTTCACCGCGATGCGCGTGGGCGACACGATCGACTTCGAGGGGCCGCTCGGCGACTTCACGCTGCGCGAGAGCGCGCTGCCGATCGTGTTCGTCGCCGGCGCGACGGGTTTCGCGCCGGTCAAGAGCATCGTCGAGGACGCGTTCGCGCGCGGGCTGCGAAGGCCGATGTCGCTGTACTGGGGAGTGCGCCGGCGCGCCGACCTCTACATGGCCGAGCTGTGCGAGCGATGGCAGCGCGAGCACGACAACTTCGTCTTCGTTCCCGTGCTCTCGGAGCCGCTGGCGGCGGACGCCTGGACCGGCCGCACCGGTCTCGTCCACGAAGCACTCCTCGCCGACTTCCCGGACATGGCGGGCCACGAGGTCTACGTCTGCGGGTCGGTCAGAATGGTCGAGGCCGCGATTCCGGCGTTCCTGGCGCACGGCGCCGACGAGGGCTTCTGCTTCTCGGATGCGTTCGTGCCGTCGGCTCGCCCGGCCGTGTGATCCGCAACGACCGCCGCGCCGACAACGGTTCCATTTCACGCATGCAGCGATTCATGAACATCGAGGAGCCCGCGGGCGCGGCGCCGGGTCGACGCTTCGCCGTCTGGCAGCTCGGATTCCGGCCGTTCTACCTGTGCGCGAGCGTCTTCGCGGCGCTGTCGATCGGACTCTGGGGCCTGCAGTTCGCCGGCTGGCTCGGCGAGCCCTATCTCGCCGGCCCGATCTGGCACGCGCACGAAATGGTGTTCGGCTTCGCGCTCGCGGTGATCGTCGGCTTCCTCTTCACCGCCGGCCGCAACTGGACCAACCGGCCGACGCCGACCGGCGCTGCGCTCGCGGCGCTGGTCGCGCTGTGGCTCGCCGCCCGCATCCTCGTTCTCACGCCGTTCGGCTGGCTTGCCGCGACCGCGAACGTCGCCTTTCCGCTCGCCGCAGCGATCGCGCTCGCCCGGCCCTTCGTCGCTGCAGGCAATCGGCGCAACTACTTCTTCGTCGGCCTGCTCATCCTGCTCGCGGCGGCATCGGCCGCGGTGCACCTGTCTCAGCTCGGCGTGCTGCCTGCGGCGGGCTGGACCGCGATCCGCGTCGCGCTCGACGTCGTCCTGTTCATCGTCTCGGTGATGGCAGGTCGGGTCGTGCCGATGTTCACCAACAACGGCGTGCGCGGCGCGCAGGCGACGCGTCGACCGTGGCTCGAACGCGTCGCCCTCGGCGCGGTGCTCGCGCTTCTGCTCGCCGACGCACTGCAGCTCGCTGCTCCCGCAACGGTCGCGCTCCTCGCCGTCGCGGCGGTCGCGCATCTGGCGCGGTGGCTTCTCTGGCAACCGTGGAAGACGATCCACACGCCGCTCGTCTGGGTGCTTCACGCAGCGTACGCGTGGATCCCGGTCCACCTGGTGCTGCGCGCGTTCGGCGAGCTCGGCGGGCTGCCTCCTTCGGCCGGGACGCACGCGCTCACCGTCGGCGCGGTCGGCGGTCTCGTCATCGGCATGATGACGCGCACCGCGCGCGGTCACACCGGGCGGCCGCTGATCGCGGATCGCGCCGAGATCGCGTGCTACGCGCTGGTGATGCTCTCGGCACTGGTGCGCGTCGTGGTGCCGTTGCTCGCGCCCACGCTGACCGTCGGGGCGGTGGTCGCATCGGCAACGCTCTGGTCGGCCGCGTTCGGCCTGTACGCGGTGCGCTACTGGCCGGTGCTGACCCGGCCGCGGCTCGACGGCAAGCCGGGCTGACTGCGAGCGACGCGCTAAGCTCGCGGCTTCTCCACCCCCCGGCAATCAGCGCGCGCCGCCGACGGCGGCAGCAACGTTCGCCGTCGACGCTGCCCGGAGTCGCCATGCCCATCTCACCACGCCTGTCCCCCACGGTCGTCCGTCGCGCCCTCCTGCTCGCCACGTCGGCGTGCACGATCGGTCTCGTCGCAGCTTGCAGCGGCCGCGACCAGCCCGCGACCGCGGCGTCGTCACCGGCAAGCGCCGCATCGGCGCCGGCGCTCGCCGCCGTTCGAGACGATCCGTACGACGCCGCGAAGATGGACTTCAAGACGCCGCCCGCGGCGCTGTCGAGCGAACGGCACACCGGCGCGTTCGCGTCGGGCAAGGCGCTCAACATGAACGCGACGATCGCGCCGCTGGACCCTGCGCCGGTCAAGGAGATCCGGCTCGACACGACGCACAAGATCATCGAGATCGCCCCGGGCGTGCGCTTCAGCGCCTGGACCTTCGGCGATCAGGTTCCGGGCCCGGCGATCCGCGCCCGCGTCGGCGACCGCGTCAAGTTCAGCATGACGAACCGCTCGGACGAGCCCGCCCCCGGCATCCAGCTCACGGCCGCGCCGATGATGCATTCGATGGACTTCCACTCGGCGATGGTGTCGCCGCAGGACAAGTACCGTTCGATCGCACCCGGGCAGACGATCTCCTTCGAGTTCACGCTCAACTACCCCGGCGTCTTCATGTACCACTGCGGCACGCCGATGGTGCTCGAGCACATCGCATCGGGAATGTACGGGATGATGATCGTCGAGCCGCGGGGCGGCTATCCGACCAAGGTCGATCGCGAGTACGCGGTCGTGCAGAGCGAGTTCTATACCAAGCCCGATCCGCTGAAGCGCAAGATCGACGGTCGTCTGCTGCAGGTGCTCGACGGCGATCGCGTGCGCGCGAAGGCGCCGACCTACACCGTGTTCAACGGCCGCTACAACGGCATGGTCGATGCGCCGATCGAGGCCAAGCCCGGCGAGCGCGTCCGCCTCTTCGTCCTCAACGTCGGCCCGTCGAACACGTCGAGCTTCCACGTCGTCGGCACGATCTTCGACCGGGTCTGGATCGACGGCAATCCCGACAACCAGTTCCGCGGCATGCAGACGGTGCTGCTCGGCTCGTCGAGCGGCGCGGTCGTCGAGTTCATGATCCCGGAGGCCGGCAACTACGTGATGGTCGACCACCATTTCGCGAACGCGTCGCAAGGCGCGATCGGCGTCATCGCCGCGGGCGGCGGGGCCGGCGATCCCGAGCACCACAACATTCCCGCGACGGCTGCGCCGACCGATCCGCTCGCCGTCCAGGGCAAGCTCGCGTTCGAGTCGAAGTGCCTCGCGTGCCACTCGATCGCCGGCGGCGACAAGCTCGGCCCCGACCTCTACGGCGTCACCAAGCACGTCGACGACGCCTGGCTGACGCGCTGGCTGAAGTCGCCCGAGCAGATGCTGCAGAGCGACGCGCACGCCAAGGCGCAGCTCGAGAAGTACAAGCTGCCGATGCCGAACCAGGGCCTGTCGGACGCGGAGATCAAGCAGTACATCGCGTACTTCAAGTGGGCCGACCAGAACCTGCAGCCCAAGGGCAGCGCGCAGCCGCAGCCGTCTGCGCCGGGGACCGCGCTGCCGCCTTCGCAGACGCGCTCGGCGGCGCCGATGGCCGGCCACGCCGCCGGAGCAAAGCCGTGAGGCGCGTCGCGATCGCCGTCGTCCTCGCGCTGCCGCTCGCGCCGGCGTTCGCGTGCGGCGTGTGCGACGAGGACAAGGTCGCCGCGACCTACGACCACGCCGCCGTGCAGCGGGCGGCCGCGCACAAGCGCGTCGTCGTCTTCTGCGACGTCCAGGGACACCCGCTCGATGCCGAACGCGTGCGCCGCGTCGCCGCCGCGACGAGCGGCATCGACGCCGCGAGCGTGCGGACGTCGGCAGCGCCGGCGACGCTCTCGTTCACGCTCGACCCGCGCAGGCGATCGCCGCAGAGCGCGGCGTCGGCGCTGCAGCGCGGCGCGCCGGCAGGAACGCGGATCGCGATCGTTCGCGTGCTCGGCGCCTGACGCGCGACGGCGCAGGCGCGCTCAGCGCCGCGGCGAGCTCGCCGCGCCTGCGCGCCAGCGCGCGAGCAGCTCTGCCTCGCGCTCGGCGCTCAAACCCGCGCGCAGCTTCGCCTGCCGCGCCGGCGGCTGGGCGCGGAACCACGCGAGCGTGTCGGCAGCGGTCAGAGCGAGCGGCCTGAACGTCAGCCCTGCAGCGAGCGCGCGCGCGATCGAGCGGCGCGCGAAGCCGGCGCTCTCGCCTTCGCCCGGCACCCACACCGGCAGGTCGCTCCACGGCGAGACCTGCTCGCGCTCGACAAACGCGATCGGCACCCACGTGAGGCGCGCGTCGGCGCGAACTCCCTCGGCGATCCCCGCCAGCATCGCGCGCATGGTCAGCGGCTGCGCCGGTCCGGTCGCGTTGAAGGTGCCGAACGTGCGCGCCTCGACCATCCGGATCGTCCATTCGGCGAGGTCGCGCGCGTCGATGAACTGCACCGGGTCCGAGCCGTCGCCGGGTGCGAGGACGTCGCCGCCGCGCGCGAGCCGCACCGGCCAGTAGGTGAAGCGATCGGTCTCGTCGCCCGGACCGACGATCAGCCCGGGCCGGATCACGGTCGTGCGCGCGCCGAACTGGCGCCGCGCCTCGTCTTCGCTCGCCGCCTTCAGCGGCCCGTAGAGCTCGCCGATGCGGCCGCGCAGCGTCTCCGCGGTCTCGGCCATCGCATCGGCGCCGGCGTAGCGGGCGACGGCAGCCGACTCGTCCTCGGCCTTGTCGTTCGCGTCGTAGACCGAGATCGTCGAGATGAAGACGTACTGGCCGACGCGATCGCGCAGCACGCGCGCCGCGTCGCGAACCCAGAACGGCAGCGTCGTCGGGTTGTCGATGCAGACGTCCCACGTGCCGCCTTCGAGCGCCTTCAGGTCGCCGGTGTTGCGATCGCCGACGAGCTCGACGACCTCGCCCGGCCAGGCGTGCGGGCTGCGGCCGCGGTTGAAGAGCGTGACGTGGTGGCCGCGCGCGAGCGCGTAGTTCACTTGATGCGGGCCCGTGAAACCGGTTCCGCCGAGGATGAGGATGCGCAATCGCCGCTTCGGCTCGACGCCGGTCGCGTCGGCGGCAACGGCCAGACGCGTTGCCGCGAGCGCGGGCAGCGCAGCGGCGGCGTGGAGGAGATCGCGACGGGTCGTCGGTGCCATGGTGCGTGCTCGGTTCGGGCTGTCGATGCTAGGCGGGCAGCCCCGTGGTTGCACGCTCGCCTCGACGGACCGATCATCGCCGCGCCGCAGGAGAACCCGATGCACGCCTCGTCCCTCTTCCTCGCCCGCCGCCGCACGATCGTCGTCGCCGGCAGCGCGCTCGCGCTCGTCGCGCTGACACGGCCCGGCCGCGTGCTCGCGCAGGCCGGCGCGACCAAGCTGAGCATCGGCACGATCGGCGCCGGCCGGATCGGCGGAACGGTCGGCGGCCTCTGGGTCCGCGCCGGCCATCCGGTGATGTTCTCGTCGAAGGATCCGAGCGAAGGCAAGGCGCTCGCCGACAAGCTCGGCCCGCCGGCGCGCGCCGGCAGCGTCGCCGAGGCGATCGCGTTCGGCGACGTCATCCTGCTCGCCGTGCCGTACGGCGCGATGCCCGACGTCGGCCGCGACCACGGCGCGGCGCTCAAGGGCAAGATCGTCCTCGACGCCGGCAACGCCGTTCCCGGCCGCGACGGCGCGATCGCCGACGAGGCCGAGCGCGAAGGCATCGGCCGGACGTCACAGAAGTACGTGCCGGGCGCGCGCATCGTCCGCGCGTTCAACACGATCGGCTACACGATCCTGCAGGCCGAAGCCGGCCGCGCCGACCCGAAGCTGCCGATCCCGATCGCCGGCGACGACGCCGAAGCGGTCCGCATCGCCGCCGAGCTCGTCCGCGACGCCGGCTTCGAGCCGGTCGTCGCCGGCGGCCTCGCCGACGCGCGCCGTTTCCAGCGCGGCGCGCCGGGCTACGGACCGAAGGCGAACGCCGCCGAGCTGCGCGAGAAGCTGCGCTCGGCGCCGTGACGGCGATCGCCGGGCGACTGCGCGCGCTGCTTCCTGCGACCGCCGCCGAGCGGCGCGCGGCGCTCTGGTCGTTCGCCTACTTCTTCGCCCTGCTCGCCGCGTACTACGTCCTCAGACCGCTGCGCGACCAGATGGCGATCGCCGGTGGCGTGCAGCGGCTGCCGTGGCTCTTCACTGCGACGTTCGCGACGCTGCTCGTCGCGCAGCCGGTCTACGGCGCGCTCGTCGCGCGGCTGCCGCGGCAGCGCTTCATCGCGATCGTCTACCACTTCTTCGCGCTCAACCTCGCCGCGTTCTGGCTGCTGCTGACGCTCGACGTCGCCGCGGTCGCGGTCGCGCGCGTCTTCTTCGTCTGGGTGAGCGTCTTCAGCCTGTTCGCGGTCGCGGTGTTCTGGTCGTTCATGGCCGACCTCTTCGACAGCGAGCAGGGCAAGCGCCTGTTCGGCTTCATCGGCGCCGGCGGAACGATCGGCGCGCTGCTCGGCCCGGCGATCACGATCGTCCTCGCCGAGCCGCTCGGGCCGCGCAACCTGCTCCTCGTCGCGCTCGGGCTGCTCGAGCTCGCGGTCTTCTGCGTCCATCGGCTCGAGCGCACGGCGACGTCCGGCGCAGCGCGGTGCGACGCCGCGGACATCGTGGTCGGCGGCGGCGCGTTCGCGGCGATCCCCGAGATCGTTCGCTCGCCGTACCTGCTCGGGCTCGCCGCGTGGTCGTGCCTGCTCTCGTTCGGCGCGACCGTGCTCTACTTCGCGCAGGCCAACGTCGTCGCCGCCGAGGTGCACGGCGCAGCGGCGCAGACGCGGATCTTCGCGAGCGTCGACCTCGCGGTCGGCATCCTGACGCTCGCGACGCAGCTCTTCGCGACCGGCCGATTCATCGAGCGCTTCGGCGTCGGCGTCGCCTCGGCGGTGCTCCCCGCAGTCTTCGTCGTCGGCTTCGCGGCGCTCGCGATCGCGGCATCCGGCTCGGCGCCGACGCTCGCCGTCGTCCTCGTCTTCCAGGTCGCGCAGCGCTGGCTCAACTTCGCGATCGCCAACCCGGCGCGCCAGGTCTTCTTCACCGTCGTCGGCCGCGAGGAGAAGTACAAGGCGAAGAGCTTCATCGACGTCGTCGTCTACCGCGGCTCGGACGCGGTCTGGGGCTGGCTCTACGAGAGCGTGCACGCCTTCGGGCTGAAGCTCGGCGCGATCGCGCTCGCGGCGATCCCGGTCGCGGCGGCGTGGCTCGCGCTCTCGACGGCGCTCGGCCGCATGCACGATCGCCGGCGTTGACGCGGATCAAGGCGGGCGCGAGCGCGGCGATGAAGCGCACCTCGGGCGGGTGTCCAATCGAAGCGCGACGATGCGAGCGAGAGAAGGGGTGAGATCATGAAGCGTGCGCTCGTGCCGATCGACGGCTCCGAAGATGCGCTGCGCGCGTTCGCGCACGCGCTCGACGAGCTGCGCGGCCAGCCCGGCACCGAGGTGCACGTCGTCAACGTGCAGACGCCGCCGATCCACCCGTGGCCCGGCAAGCTCGTACCGCCCGAGGTCATCGACGAGGAGCTGCGACACAACGGCGAGGCGATCGTCGCGGTCACCGAGCGGCCGGCGGCCGCGGCCGGCGTCGCGTGCACGCCTCACGTCCGCATCGGCCACGCCGCCGCCGAGATCGTCGACTGCGCGCGCGAGCTCGGCTGCGACGCGATCGTGATGGGAACGCGCGGCCTCGGCCGCGTCGCGAACATCGTGCTCGGGTCGGTCGCGCACAAGGTCGTCCACCTCGCACGCGTTCCGGTGACGCTCGTCCGCTAGCCGCAGGCGGTCGTCGACGCCTCGTCCGCGCCGCAGCGCGCGCGATTGATCCTCGTCAATCGTCGACGGCCGCCGCCCTTCCATCGCGCCACGGCCGAGGGTCTAATGGCCCGCATGGAGCCGCTGTCGAGCCCGGCCTTGAGCGCACCCGCGGCGCTGACGAGGCCGCGCGCGCTCCGGGCACGCAAGAGCCGGTGGCCGGCAAGGCTCGACCTCGCGCAGAGCCTGAGCGGCCTCCTGCTCGGCCTCTTCATGTGGGGACACATGTTCTTCGTCTCGACGATCCTCATCAGCGAGGACGCGATGTGGACGGTGACGAAGTTCTTCGAGGGCTACTTCTTCTTCGGCAGAGGGTATCCCGTCCTGGTGTCGTTCGTCGTCGCCGGAGTGTTCGCGCTCTTCGTCGTCCACGCCGCGCTCGCGCTGCGCAAGTTCCCGATCAACTACGGCCAGTACCGCACCTACCGCGACCACATGGCGACGATGCGGCACGAGGACACGACGCTGTGGTTCTGGCAGGTGGCCACCGGCTTCGCGATGTTCTTCCTCGCCTCGGTGCACCTCTACCAGATGATGATGCACCCGGCGCAGATCGGCCCGTGGGCGTCGGCCGACCGCGTCTGGAGCGGCTCGTGGTGGCCGCTCTATCTCGTGCTGCTGTTCGCGGTCGAGCTGCACGGCGGCATCGGCCTCTATCGCCTCGCGGTCAAGTGGGGCTGGCTTGCGGGCAAGGACGACCGCGCGACGCGTCGACGCCTGAAGAAGCTCAAGTGGGCCCTCTCGGTCTTCTTCATCGTCCTCGGCCTCGCCACGCTCGGCGCCTACATCAAGATCGGCATGGGCCGCGACGCGCGCATCGGCAAGGAGTTCGTGCCGAGCTGGCAACAAGCTCCGGTCCCGGCCGCCCTGCGGGAGGGCCGCAAGTGAACGTCTTCTACACCGACGTCCTCGTCATCGGCGGCGGCCTCGCCGGCCAGCGGATGGCGATCGCGGCGAAGCGGCGCGGCCACGACACCGTGATCCTCTCGCTCGTTCCGCCGAAGCGGTCGCACTCGAAGGCGGCGCAGGGCGGCATGCAGGCGAGCCTCGGCAACGTCGTCAAGGGCCAGGGCGACAACGAGGACGTCCACTTCGAGGACACCGTGCGCGGCTCCGACTGGGGCGCCGACCAGGACGTCGTGCGCATGTTCGTCAACACCGCGCCCAAGGCGGTGCGCGAGCTCGCCGCATGGGGCGTGCCGTGGAGCCGCGTCCGCAAGGGCGACCGCCAGGTCGTCATCAACGGCCAGAAGGTGACGATCACCGAGCGCGACGAGGCGCACGGCCTGGTCGCGCAGCGCGACTTCGGCGGCACCAAGAAATGGCGGACGTGCTACGTCGCCGACGCGACCGGCCACGCGATGCTGCAGGCGGTCGGCGACCAGGTGATCGCGGCACAGGTTCCGGTGCTCGAGCGCTGCGAGGCGCTGGCGCTGATCCACGACGGCGGCCGCTGCCACGGCGCGGTCGTCCGCGACCTGATCACCGGCGAGCTGAGCGCGTGGATCGCGAAGGCGACCGCGCTCGCCACGGGCGGTGCCGGTCGCCTCTACCGGGTGACGACCAACGCCGTGATCTGCGACGGCATCGGCATGGCGATCGCGCTCGAGACCGGCATCGCGACGCTCGGCAACATGGAAGCGGTGCAGTTCCACCCGACGCCGATCTTCCCGGCCGGGATCCTGCTGACCGAGGGCTGCCGCGGCGACGGCGGCCTGCTGCTCGACGCCGACCAGCACCGCTTCATGCCCGACTACGAGCCGGAGAAGAAGGAGCTCGCGTCGCGCGACGTCGTCTCGCGACGCATGGAAGAGCACATCCGCAAGGGCAAGGGCGCGAAAACGCGCTTCGGCGAGCACCTCTGGCTCGACATCCGCCTGCTCGGCGAGAAGCACATCCGCCAGAACCTGCGCGAGGTCTGGGACATCTGCCACTACTTCGTCGGCCTCGACCCCGTGAAGGACCTGATTCCGGTGCGGCCGGCGCAGCACTACACGATGGGCGGCGTCCGCACCAACCACACCGGCGAGAGCCCGACGCTGAAGGGCCTGTTCGCCGCCGGCGAGACGGCGTGCTGGGACATGCACGGCTTCAACCGCCTCGGCGGCAACTCGGTCGCCGAGACCGTCGTCGCCGGCATGATCGTCGGCGAGTTCATCGCCGACTTCTGCGACCGCGCCGAGAACGACTCGGCGATCCCGATCGGCGTCGTGCGCGAGTTCGTTCGCCGCGAGCAGGCCGAGCTCGACGCCATCGCGGCGGCCGGCGCCGGCGGCGAGGACGCGAGCGCGCTCAAGGCACGGATGCAGGAGATCATGAGCGCGAAGGTCGGCATCTTTCGCACCGGCGAGGATCTCGCGCAGGCGGTCGACGAACTGCAGGCGCTGCTCGCGAAGAGCCGCCGCATCGGCCTGCGCTCGAGCGCACCCGGCGCGAACCCGGAGCTCGTGACCGCGTACCGGACCCGGAAGATGCTCAAGCTCGCCCTCTGCGTCGCGCACGGTGCGCTGATGCGCACCGAGAGCCGCGGCGCCCATTACCGCGAGGACCACCCGACGAGGAACGACGCGAAGTGGCTGAGCCGCACGCTCGCGAGCTGGTCGCCGGACGCGACGCTGCCGACGCTGCGCTACGAAGCGCTCGACGTCATGAAGATGGAGCTGCCGCCGGGCTGGCGCGGCTACGGGGCCAAGGACTACACCGACCATCCCGACACCGTCGTCCGCCAGGCCGAGGTCGAGGTGACGAAGGCGCGGATCGAAGACCGCTTCGCGCGCCAGCGCGCGCTGATGCCCTACGAGCATCTGCTGCCGCCGTCGCTGCGCGGCCGCAACGAGCGGATCGACGAGCGCTTCCCGGCCGTCGCGGACTCGGCCGTCGCCGACACGCTTCCGCAATCGGAGTTCTCGTGGGAAAGCGAGTGAGGCGAACGCCATGATCCCGGAAGCACCCGTGATGTTCGTCAAGCCGAAGCGCGCCGCCGCCGGACCGGTGCAGGCCGGCCAGACGCTGCGCCTGCACGTCATGCGCTACAACCCCGCCGACCCCGCGAGCGTGCCGCACGTGCAGACGTTCGAGATCGAGCAGAGCGACGGGATGACGCTCTTCATGGCGCTCGGCGAGATCCGCGAGAAGCAGGACCCGTCGCTGCAGTTCGACTTCGTCTGCCGCGCCGGCATCTGCGGCAGCTGCGCGATGGTCGTCAATGGCCGGCCGACGCTCGCCTGCCGCACCCTGACGCGCGACATCGGCCCAGAGATCACGCTCGCGCCGCTGCCGTTCTTCGAGCTGATCGGCGACCTCTCGGTGAACACCGGCAAGTGGATGCGCTCGCTCAGCGAGCGGCTCGAGGCTTGGTGCCACGTCGAGGAGGAGAAGATCGACCTGCGGCGCATCGAGGCGCCGATGGATCCCGACCTCGCCGACCGCATCTTCGAGCTCGACCGCTGCATCGAGTGCGGCTGCTGCGTCGCCGCGTGCGGCACGGCGCGGATGCGAAAGGACTTCGTCGGCGCGATCGGCATCAACAAGATCGCACGCTTCCGCCTCGACCCGCGCGACACGCGGACCGACGCGGAGTTCTACGACGTCGTCGGCGACGACGACGGCATCTTCGGCTGCATGTCTCTGCTAGGCTGCGAGGACGTCTGTCCGAAGGACTTGCCCCTGCAGACGCAGATCGCGTTCATTCGCAGGAAGATGGTCAGGGAAGGCGTGTCCTGACGACCCCGGTCCTGCGATCACCTGCAAAGGACATCGCAATGGGCCAGGGAGAACAGTCGAGCCGCGCGGGCCGCATCGAGCGGGATTTCCTCGGCGAGAAGGCGCTGCCCGACAGCGCCTACTACGGCGTGCAGACGCTGCGCGGCGCCGAGAACTTCCACATCACCGGAATCCCGATGTCGAGCGAGCCGGAGTTCGTGCGGGCGTTCGGCTACGTCAAGAAGGCGGCTGCGCTCGCCAACCGCGAGCTCGGCGTCCTCGACCCTCGGATCGCCGATGCGATCGTCGGCGCGTGCGACAGGCTGATCGCGGGCGAGATGCGCGACCAGTTCATCACCGACTTCATCCAGGGCGGCGCCGGCACGTCGACCAACATGAACGCCAACGAGGTGATCGCGAACCTCGCGCTCGAAAGCCTCGGCAGGAACAAGGGCGACTACGCGGTCGTGAACCCGAACGACCACGTCAACTTCGGCCAGTCGACCAACGACGTCTACCCGACGGCGTTCCGGCTCGCGCTGATCCTGCGGCTCGGCAGCTACATGGACGCGCTGCGCCGGCTGCAGGACGCGTTCTACGCGAAGGCGAAGGAGTTCGACACCGTGCTGAAGATGGGCCGCACCCACCTCCAGGACGCGGTGCCGATGTCGCTCGGCGCCGAATTCCACGGTTGGGCGACGACGATGGGCGAGGAAGTCCAGCGCATTGCCGAGGTGCGCGAGCTGCTGAAGGAGATCAATCTCGGCGCGACCGCGATCGGCACGACCGTGACCGCGCACCCGGGCTACCCGCAGCTCGCGACGAAGCACCTGTCCGAGCTCACCGGCTTCGCGTTCGTCCTCGCCGGCGACCTGATCGAGGCGACCTCGGACACCGGCGCGTACGTGCTGCTGTCGGGCGTGCTCAAGCGAACGTCGGCCAAGCTCACCAAGATCTGCAACGACATCCGCCTGCTCGCCAGCGGGCCGCGCTGCGGCCTCAACGAGATCGACCTGCCGCAGATGCAGCCGGGCTCGTCGATCATGCCGGGCAAGGTCAATCCGGTGATCCCGGAGGTCGTCAACCAGACCGGCTTTCTGGTCATCGGCCTCGACCTCACGGTCACGCTCGCCGCCTCCGCGGGTCAGCTGCAGCTCAACGTCATGGAGCCGGTGATCACGTTCGCGCTCTTCACGTCGATCTCGACGATGCAGAACGCGGTCGAGAGCCTGCGTGCGAACTGCGTCGTCGGCATCACCGCCAACGCCGAGCGCACGCGCGAGATGGTGCTGAACTCGCTCGGCATCGTCACCGTGCTCAAGCCCTCGCTCGGCTACAAGCAGTGCGCCGAGATCGCCAAGGAGGGCTACCTGACCGGAAAGTCGCTCCGCCAGATCGTCGTCGACGAGCGCAGGCTCCTCAGCCAGGAGAAATGGGACGAGGTCTTCTCGTTCGAGAACCTCATCCGCCCGAAGTTCGAGCAGTGAGGTCACTGGGTGACGCCGGAGACGATGGCCGGCGCGTGACCCGGCGCGCAGACAGCGACGGAGCCGTGATCCACGACTCCGTCCCGGCCGCGGTTGCGCTGCGCCGGCGCCTGCCGGTCGCAGCGCCACGGACTTTCGTCAGCGCGGCTCGGCGCGCGGCGGCGGCGGCAGTCGCACGCCGCCCGGGCCGGCAGCGAACGTCAGCGGCGAGATCGCTTCGCGCTGGCCGACCCCGCGCCTGCTCCAGTCGCACACGCCGCCGGCGAACGCGGCCTGGAGGCGAGCCCACTGCCCGGCCGTGAACGTGACCGGCGCGTAGTCGGCATGGTTCAGCGGCTTCAGC